>NZ_WJID01000022.1:0-56818 GCF_010994055.1 Gracilibacillus thailandensis
CACTTCGCTTTCCATGGGGCGTGTCTTCAGCTAACTTTTGTAAAGAAGATCGCTTTACAAAAGTGAATCTTCAGATCACGCTGATCCCACAGGGGTCGAAGTGGGCGCATGCGCTAAATAACGTTCTACATTTTTTAACGTACGGACATTACGTCTTTTATTTTACATTGTATAAAACCTTAAAGTTAGCTGTCACTTACGTTGTAGAGCTGCTTCACAGCGGAGGCCGCCCGCTTAACAAAAAATCCTCCTCGCTTCTTCCTGCGAGGAGGATTTCAAATTCAACTATGGATTATTCTACACCTTCAGTCCACTCAGCAACTTTGTCTGAATTAGCTTCTACCCAGTCTGCTGCAGCTTCTTCTGGATCTGTACCATTGTTAATTTCAAGCATAACAGAGTTACTGTCTTCTTCTGTCCACTCGAATTGATCTAACACTTTATATGCATTTGGTAAATCTTCTTCTAGTCCTTCACGAACCATTGTTTCAATTGTTTCTGCTTCACCAAATACACCTTCTGGATCTTCTAAATATTTCAAATCATATTCAGAGAATTTCCAGTGTGGAGACCAACCAGTAACAATGATAGGTTCTTCATTTTCAATTGCTTCTCCAAGTTGTGTTGTCATTGCACCACTTGAAGATGTTTGCACTTGCCAGTCACTTAAATTGTCATATTCTTCGAGAGCCTTTTCAGCAGCACTTACCACACCGGCACCTGGCTCAATACCAGTAATCGTTTGACCTGCTTCATCTGTAAGATCTGCAATAGAGTCAACATCCATGTAAGATGGTACTACAAGACCAATTTGTGCTCCTTCAAGGTTTGGTCCCAATTCTACAACTTGATCACCAAATTCTGCATATTGTGATTCATGTGTTCCTGGTAACCATGCTGCAACCATACCATCAGCTTCACCATTTGCTACCGCTTCCCACATAGCTGCATTTTCAATAGATGTAAGAGTTACATCATATCCTAAATCTTCTAAGACATTACCTACAACATGTGTAGAAGCAATTTCAGTGTCCCAGTTTACGTACACTAATTCAATTTCTTTACCTTCACCTACAGCAGCTGTTTCATCACCTGTAGCATCATCACCTTCATCATCGGCACCACAAGCTGCAAGTACAAACACTAAAGCTAATACTGCCATTAATCCAAAAGACTTCCATGTTTTAAACATGAATAGACCTCCCCTTTAAAAAATTTATATTTAAACATATCCAGGTTATTCTGGATATGTTTATCACCTTAACTTTAAAAAACTTCACAGTGTCTTAACAAATTTCTTCTAACCAGTTTAATACCACTTAATCTGGCTATGTTTATTAAACTTAGCCTTTATTTAAGTTTTGAGAAACTCTGTCAATAATAATCGCTAAGATAACAATACCAAAACCTGCTACAAACCCAGGTCCTTCTTGTGAACGTTGCAGAGCTGTTAATACTTTATCACCAAGTCCTGGTGCACCGATCATTGATGCAATTACAACCATAGATAACGCAAGCATTACCGTTTGGTTTACACCTGCCATAATCGTTTTTCTAGCCATTGGTAATTCTACTTTAAACAGCTTTTGTGATCCTGTTGTACCAAATGCGTCCGCAGCTTCTACTAACTCATTGGATACTTGACGGATACCTAAATTGGTAAATCGGACAACAGGTGGTGTTGCGAATACAACAGATGCAAAAATACCTGGTACCATCCCAATTCCGAAGAATACAACGGCAGGAATTAAATAAACGAAAGCAGGCATCGTCTGCATAAAGTCTAATATTGGCGTAATAATTGTTTGTGCCCATTTACTCTTTGACATCCATATACCGGCTGGAATACCAATAATGATCGATATTAAACTGGCAAAAAGAACTAATGTGAATGTGTACATTAACTCTTCCCATAAGCCCTGGTTATAGACAAACCACAGACCAATAATAGAAAAAGCAACTAATCCAAATTTCTTACCAGATACAAAGAAAGCAATAAGAGCAACGATTAATATGATAATCAGTGCCGGAACTTGATTTAACCATTCTGCAGTCGTTTCAACAAATTGACCAAAATCTTGTTTGATTGGATCAAAAATAAATTGAAATGTATCTTTCATCCAATCAACAGCTGTATTAATCCACTGTGCTACTGGAATCTCGGGGATAAAATCAAGCATCTTCAGTCACCCCATTTCCATTTGCTAATGCTGCAATTACTGCACCTCGTACAATGATGCCTTTCATTTTGCCATCTTCCACAACAGCTACTGGTACTGGCGCATCATGAATAATTTCAAAAATTTCATGAATAGGTGCTTCTAATCCTACTGTAGGCATATCTGTACGAAGAATGCTGTGTAAATCTTTTTCTTCATTATCCCGAGCCTGTTTAACATCATCGGCTGTGACATAGCCCTTTAATTGTCTAGAGCGATCAACTACATAGATGCTTGACAAGCCTTGCTCACGAATTCTTTCTAACGCAACTCTTGGACCATGTTTTTCGATATCAACCGTTTCAGGTCGCTTCATAATATGACTTGCTGTTAATACTTTGGAGCGATCAACATCTTCAACGAATCGTTCCACATAGTCATTGGCCGGATTCACTAAAATTTCTTCCGGCGTACCGATTTGAACAATAGAACCATCCTTCATCAATGCAATTCGGTCACCGATCCGTAATGCTTCGTCCAAGTCATGCGTAATGAAGATAATCGTTTTCTTCATTTTTTGTTGAAGGTCCAGTAATTCATCTTGCATATCTTTTCTAATTAATGGATCCAATGCAGAAAAAGCTTCATCCATAAGTAGAACCTCCGGATCGTTTGCCAAGGCTCTTGCTAAACCAACACGTTGTTGCATACCGCCTGATAACTGATCTGGATATTGGTGAATAAAACTTCCTAATCCTACTAATTCTAAAGCTTCTTTGGCTTTTTCAGCACGCTCTTCCTTTTTGATACCTTGAATTTCCAGTCCAAACTCCGTAT
Organism: Gracilibacillus thailandensis; assembly: GCF_010994055.1. Lineage (NCBI taxonomy): Bacteria > Bacillati > Bacillota > Bacilli > Caryophanales > Bacillaceae > Gracilibacillus > Gracilibacillus thailandensis. Next base: position 2,997 of record NZ_WJID01000022.1, read on the forward strand.
TTTCTAACACGGTACGGAAAGGAAATAATCCGAATTTTTGGAAGACCATACTCATTTTTTCACGACGGACTTTACGTAATGTTTCTTTCCCTACCTTCGCAAGATTTTCTCCACCTACTTCAACATCACCTTCCGTAGGGTCAATCAAGCGATTCAATAAACGTACAAGTGTTGACTTCCCACTACCAGAAAGTCCCATAATAACGAATACTTCGCCTTCTTCGACTTCAAACGTCGCACGGTTTACACCGACTGTACATCCTGTTTTTTCTAAAATTTCTTCCTTTGCATATCCCTCATCTAATAATGAGAGAGCTTCTTTTGTTTTCTTGCCGAAAATTTTCGACAAATTCTTTACACTAATGACAGACATGAATCTATATCACCTCAATTTATATTCGACTTTTCCCGTCATTTTATGCATCACTTATACTATGCTAAAGGTTTTACTTATGAATTTCAAGCGTTATACACTTATTTTTCCGTTTGTTACGTTTGTAAAGTTTAAACTTTACAAATGGAAATCCTTACTTTTACTATATACTTAGTATTTACATTGAATTTTTAATTATATAGTGTAATGTTATTAATAAGAGAGTTGAAAGGGGTTATCATACTTTTATGACACAGGAAGCTGATACTAATATAGAAAGAGTAAACAATCAAATTATTTCTGAGTTTTCCAAAACACTTGAAATGTTTTCTTTAAATAAAACAGAAGCGCAATTATTTGTTACGCTTTATTTAAATGGAGCTCCCATGACTTTAGACCAAATGAAAGATGCTCTGGGTAAAAGTAAAACGGCAATGAGTTATGCCGTTCGCAGGTTGCAGGAATTTAATTTAGTTGAACGTGTCTTTCAAAAAGGTGTGCGAAAAGACTTATATGAAGCTCGTGAGGATTTGTATAAGAAATTTATGAAAACTTATGTTAATCGTTGGCTCGAGTCACTCAACCTGCAAATTAACAACTTAGCAGACATTCAAGAGGATCTAGATCGCTATCCTCATGAACAAAAGGAATTATTTGAGCATAAAATTCAAGAAGCAATTTCCTTTCATCGCTCGCTTGAAACGGTTTTTTCGAATATTAAGAAGAATGATTTTCTTTGATTCATAGTGATCCTGGTCCATATATATTCTAAATAATGGGACTTACTATAATTTATAAGCTTTATTTATATGTACTATATGTAAAAATGGGACAACATATGCTGTCCCATTCGATTACATCATCTCTTCAACTGTCCCATCTTCTTGATCAACAATATACCATCCAATAGTTGCGGTATGACTTGTTTCACCATTGGAAACTAATTCATACACTTGAACGACAAAATTGCCATCATCATCTTTGTGATCCATTACGACATGGATATCACTATTCTGTGAAATATTAAGGTGGTTCCTTACTAAATCTTCTGCTTTAGTGTTCGTAATTTCACTCGTATCCGTTTCGTGGTTACTATCAGTATTGTTTTCATCTGATGCTTGTTCTTCGCCTTCTCCATTCTCAATGTTTTCTCCATTTAAATCTTCAGACCTTACTTCACTAACAATCCAAGAATCATCAGTTGACGCAATCACATAAGTCATTCTTACATTTCCTATTAATTCATTTGATTGTTCTTGTGTTACCTCATATTCTACATCATTCACTTGTTCAAAACTAAAATCACTATCTTCATCAAACCACACAGGGGCCTCGGTTGAAACAGTATATACCTTACCGTTATCCTCTTCAAAATAATGAGCCACAAATGAATCAGCTAATTCTTCTGACATAATGGTCATGAATTCTTCTTTCAGTGACTCCTTTGAATCATAATCTTTCAAAGCACCATCATCCTCCGTATTTTCAATGACAGACATGAATTTATTTTGGTATTCATTTAAAACTTCTTTTGCTTGTTCTTGATCAAGTGTAGGTGTATCTTCCTCAGAAGATTCATCTTGTTCTGAGTTTTCTGCTGATTCCTCTACTTCGTTCTCTGGATCTTCTGTTTCATTTTCATCTTTGTCATCTTGTGTACACGCCATTACTAATAACGATAACAGTAATACTAGAATGACAAACAATAATTTCTTTTTCATGTCGATTTCCCCCATTTTTCATCTAATATCAAAAATATTACTTAGTAATAATATACCCTATTTTTGATAATAACAAACTATTTATCATCCTCCTATAAGGCTTTATTACTAATATTTCTTGAGATCTTTAGCTATTTCACTTTATCCTTGCACAGTGAACGACTTTTTTTATTCAGCGTACGAACAGGACGAATCAGAAAACTGCTAAATAAAACTGTAAGATTTCCCCGTAAAAGTGGTTTTACCGGGAAAAGTGCCTGTAAAAATGCTGATTTTTCCCGGTGAAAATACAATTACAGGGAAATCTATTAAATAAAACAGAGGATTTCCCTATAATAAAAGGAACGATGTTAGTCAAGGACCTAATGAAAAAGATAGGTGAATTCATCACCTATCTGCTACTTATCTATAAATCTCGTTAAAAAATCAGCCAATCTAGTTTGATATTTTTCCTTATGAAGTGCGTATGCTTCACCATGCCCGGCATCATCATATAAAAAGATTTCTGCATGACTATTAGTCTCTTCATAGAGTTCATTTGCCATTCTGGAAGGGACAAATGTATCTTCTTTTCCATGGAAATAGAGAATCGGAACCTTTGCCTTCTTTACCTGATCAATAGCGGAAGCTTCGTAAAAGGAGTAATTGGCACGTATGTTGGAAACCATACTCGTTGTAGGTAATACCGGAAATGCTGGTATGTTGTACATCCTGTTCATTTGATATTGAAAAAGGTCATATACATTGGTATAACCACTATCCGCGATGACCGCTTGTACTTGTGGAGGAAGCTCTTCTCCACTAGCCATTAGCATCGTTCCTGCACCCATCGATAACCCATGTAGAACAATTTCCGCATTCGTTCCAACACGCTCAATAACTTGATCTATCCAATCTAAAACATCCAGACGGTCATGCCAGCCAAAACCAAAGTAATCTCCTTCACTTTTTCCATGCCCTCTCATATCAAAAAGAAAGATATTATAACCTAACTCTTCATAATAGTATTGCGCATATAAGCCCATATCTGTAGCTTTTCCTAAATAACCATGACCAAAAATAACTGTTTTGTTTGTATCAGTAGTGGCCGGTAAATAGTATCCTTTTAAAGTTAAATCATCAAAAGTTTGCAGCTGCCAACCTTCAAAACTCTGACTGGCCACCCAGTCTCGCCATCCGCCTTTGGTAAAGACGTTCATCGCTGATGCGGATACTTCTAAGTCTTCATTTCCTTGTAAAAAAGTCTTTTGTTCACGTTTGATGGCGAGGTTATAAAAATAGTTTCCAGCAAATAAATCTATGCATAATAAAATGGCGATAAGCGCTATCATTATTTTTAAACCTTTACCTATCTTCACAAAAAATCCCCTTTCGACATCTTTATACATATTATAACAAGCATTTGCTTCATAAAGGGGATTTTTTATTGGAACAACCGGAAAATTTCGACATTTTTTTCATTCTTCTAATGATGTCAGGACCTCATTAATGGTGATAAATGCTTCTTTTAAGGCTCCTTTATCTTGATCCGCTAATGTTGCAAAACGTTCTCGCACGACTTGGTAAAGAATCTGCTTTTTCTCAGTTGAAAACTGCTTTCCTTTTTCCGTCATTTGAATGTATGTTATCCGCCGATCTGTTTCATCCTTCGTTTTAATAATAAACTCCTTCTCCGTCAGTTTTCGAATTAATGGAGTTAAGTTTGATTTGTTAATATCTAATTTTTTAGCAATCTCCGCCATTTGAATTGGCCCCATGTTTTCCACGATGTGTAACACATGGAAGTGGGATGGGTGAAGTCCTTCTTTTTTCGTTATCGGAGATGTACCAAACATCTTTTTTGTCAATATTGGTAATACAGTTAATGCCTGTTCCACCAATTCATTTGTCAATGTATCTTGTTCTTCCATCTATTTCGCTCCCTCATATAGATTGACTTCATTAGATATACAATGGATAATAGTTATTATATCATAACTATCTTAGTTGATAAGGAGGTTACATATTGAATTCTATCATTTCCGTGAAAGATTTAACAAAGACCTATAAAAAAGTAGATGCGGTAAAAGGAATTAACTTTGATGTTAAAGAAGGCGAAATTTTTGGCTTTCTCGGTCCTAATGGTGCAGGTAAAAGTACAACAATCAATATGATTTGTACAATGCTAAAGCCAACTTCCGGAGAGATTATCATCAATGACTATGATGCTAAAAAGCAAAAAGATGAAGTTCGAGCAAGCATCGGCATCATTTTTCAAGAAAATACATTAGACGAAAAATTAACAGCTAACGAAAACTTGAAATTACACTGTCGTTTTTATAATGTGCCTAAAAATAAACGAGAAGAGCGCATTCAGGAAGTACTGGAAATTGTCGATTTGGTCGATGAACAAAACCAGCGTGTAGAAGAATATTCCGGTGGGATGAAACGTCGTCTTGAGATCGCACGTGGACTTCTTCATTATCCGAAGGTGCTTTTTCTAGATGAGCCGACTGTTGGACTGGATCCGAACACGAGAGCACACCTATGGGAATATATTTTAAAGCTCAAAGAAAAAGAAGGTATTACAATGTTTCTCACCACACACTATTTAGATGAAGCTGAGATTAGTGATCGAGTGGCGATTATGGACCAGGGTGAAATTATTGCGATCGACTCCCCTACTGCTCTTAAAGACCAGCTTGGTGGTGACATTATTGAATTGTCCACGGAAGATAATGAGGCTGCTTTAAGAGAAATTGAAGACAAAATGGAAACGATCGAAGTGAAAGTGGAAGATGATACGATTCATCTCAAGGTCGAAAGTAGTGACACCTTTATTTCTTCTTTCATCAAAACATTAGAAATTCCGATTACGAAATTAAATATTCGTAAACCTACATTAAATGATGTGTTTTTAGCTTTTACAGGAAGAAAAATTAAGGAATAAGGGGGTAATACTGATGGAAGGTATCATAGCAATTTGGCAGCGTGATTTAACGAAATTTTTTCGTGATCGAGCACGACTTCTTGGGTCATTTTCAATGCCGATATTATTTCTGCTTATATTCGGTGGTGGTTTAAGTGGAACGATGGAGACCATGATGTCTGGCGGTTTTGGAGAAGAAACTAGCGGATTTAATTATGTCGAATTTGTATTCCCTGGCATTGTCGCTATGACGTTATTAATGACAGCGATCTTTTCCGCCATGTCTGTGATCGAGGATAAAAACTATGGCTATATGAAAGAAATTTTGGTTTCACCAATTTCACGTGTAAGTATTGCTGTTGGGAAAATGTTAGGAGCAGCAACGGTTTCAACCATTCAAGGTGTTATTTTGTTTTTGCTCATTCCTTTTTTAGGGTTATCCTACAGCATTATTTCACTGATTCAAGTCATTCCGTTTATGTTCTTACTTGGTGCGGCATTATCAGGCGTTGGCTTGTTATTTGCCAGTATGATTAAATCGACACAAGGATTTCAACTGATTGTGCAAATTATTGTGATGCCGATGATATTCTTATCTGGCGCACTATTTCCTGTTAGTAATATGCCAGGTTGGCTCGATGTCATTGTCAAATTGAATCCTGTTACATACGGTGTCGACGTGATGAAGAAAATTATGATTGACGTAGATAGTCTATCTCAAACAGTACAAGAGACAATGGGCTTACATATTACCGTCTTTGGCAGAACTGTATCGGTGTTTGAAGAAATTTTATTTATTTTTGCATTTGCAGTCGTCTTTGTCGCGATTGCAACAATTAGTTTTAAACGAGCACATGCGTGAAAAAACCGCTCAGTCTTTAGTCATAATGAGAGTTAGTATTCATTACCAGCAAAACCGTTACATGTATCAATAAGATTTCCCGGTAAAGTTACATTAACCGGGAAATGAACCTACTTAAGCAATAGGATTTCCCTATAAAAATAAAATTACAGGGAAAACTAACAAGTAGCATAAGCAGTTTTTCCCATAATAAAAGTGTATTCTATGTCAGAATTAGCACACTATTCGTCCTTCAAAATCTCACGCAAAAACCGTTCCCGATGTTCTAAAAAATAACGAGTGATTTGATAATGATCCGTATTCTCATAAGCAACTTCCTGAATATGATCATCATCAAAACTAAAAATGGTCGCCTCCGGATACCCTAACAGAATCGGCGAATGGGTTGCGATAATAAATTGACTATCACCGTTTGCTGATAAATCATCCAATATCCTTAAGAAAGCAAGTTGTCGCTGGGGGGATAAGGCAGCTTCCGGCTCATCCAATAAATAAATCGCTTGTTGATGAAAGCGATGTTGAAACAAGGATAGAAAGGACTCACCGTGTGATTGATGATGCAACGACTTGCCTCCATAAGACAAGTCACCTCCATCAAGCGAATCAATATGGGTAGCAAAATGATGAAACGTTTCTGCTCGCAAAAAGAAACCGTTTGTTACTTTCGGCATCCATGACAATGTAATATAATCTCCTAATGCTGACTGAGCTTCATGTACCTCAAAATAATTATTACGTCCCCCACCAGCTGTATTAAATCCACATTTATCAGCAATAGCCTCTAGTAATGTTGATTTACCTGACCCGTTCTCCCCGACAAAAAAAGTCACGTTACTGGTGATATCCAATTGCTCTAACCTTTTTATTACTGGGATAGAAAAAGGGTAACGATCATCAATATTTTTATCTTTCTCTAGTGTGATTCGTTTTAAATACATATTATCACCAACTTTCTACTCTTTTTTAAAACGATAACCAACACCCCAGATCGTTTCAATAAAAGTTGGTTGTGAGGGATCTCGTTCGATCTTCTCCCGGATTTTACGAATGTGCACCGTTACCGTGGAGCTGTCACCGACCGCATCAAAGCCCCAGATTTTTTCTAAAAGGTGATCTTTCGTGAATACCTGGTTAGGATTCGTCGCAAGGAAATATAATAAATCATACTCTTTGGCGGTCAACGACAGTTCTACATCATCAAGATAGACTCTTCTTGATGGATGATCGATAGTTAACCCTTTGAATTCGATGAGTGGACTTGTTTTTTCTCGTTGTGTTAGCCGCTGATATCGAGATATATGTGCCTTTACTCTGGCAACAAGCTCATTCGGATTAAATGGTTTGACGATATAGTCATCAGCTCCACGGTTAAATCCTTTTATCTTATCGATATCTTCTTTTCTTGCGGTTACCATTAAAATCGGGATGTCTAATGTTTCTCTGAATTGTTCACAAAGCTTAAATCCATCAATTTCAGGCAACATTAAATCTAGTAAAATCAGTGCATAAGATTCTTGCTTGGCCAAGGTTAAACCTTCTCTACCAGTTGTTGCGATATCCACCTCAAAACCACTTAATTCTAAATAGTCCCGCTGTAATTCTGCAATACTTTCTTCATCTTCAATAATTAATATCTTGGTCATTTTTGTTCACCTTTTTTCAATTGAAAATAAATAGTCGTACCTTGACCAGGCTCACTATCCGCCCAAATCATGCCGCCATGTGCTTCGATAATCTTTTTCACAATCGCAAGTCCAAGACCGCTTCCCCCTGTTCTTGAATTCCGTGATGTATCTGTCCGGTAGAAGTGGTCAAATATATAAGGAAGTTCGTATTCACTAATACCACTTCCATTATCTTCTATAGCTATCATAACATGATCGCTTTGTTCTGTTAGCCTAATTGTGATCATGGCTTTCTTTTTGTCAATATATTTAACACTGTTAGTAATGACATTCATAATCGCTCGGTGTAATTGCTCACGATCCGCTTTCACTAAAAAGTTTTGTCCCTTGTCCGCAATAAAATCGAAAGTTATATTGTTATATTGAAACGTTAATTCCTCGATAATATCGTCTAAATAGTCATTAATATCAAGCACTTCAAACTGAAATGGCATCCGATCTAAATCCAGCTTTGAATAGATAAAAAGCTCATCTACCATTTTTTCAAGTTGATCTGTTTTGTTATATATCGTCTGCATGTAGCAATCTAATTTTTCAGGTGAATCCGCAACACCATCCAGTACTCCTTGAACATATCCTTTAATCGATGTCACCGGTGTCCGCAAATCATGGGAGATACTAGCAATTAATTCTTGGCGGTTTGCTTCATATTTTTCCTGGGTTTCCTTCGCCTGTTTTAAACTTATTCTCATTTCTTCAAACGTATTGGATAACTGGCCGAGCTCATCATTTTTCTTGGATTGTATGTTATGGTCCAAGTCACCTTGTTTTATTTTTTCTGCGGCTTCGTTCAATCGTTTAATCGGTTTAATGATCGTCCTTGATACAAAGTAAGTCAACAAGCCATTCGTAATCATTAATAAAAGAATAATTGCCACCAATCGGTAACTCATAAACCTTTGCAAGCTATTCCCTTCAGGTTCTAGATTTCCCATCACGAAAAAAAGATAACCTAACAAAATCTCAATGATTAAAAAGCCGACCACTGGTATGATGATCATCGCTATATTGGACAACAATAATCTTTTTTTTATCGACATCAGCTGCACCTGCCTTTTGTTAGATTATATTAAAGAAAGAACGGATAAGCCAATTTATCCGTTCGTCTTCTTGTGATCTAGGAATGGTACAAGGATCGCACAAATAATAGCTGTATAATAAGGCAGAAACTTTATTCCGAATGGCGTGTTAAAGATCGTCATTCCTAAAATACCCATTAAGCTCGATAAAGCAATTCCTAACACAAAACCTCCTATTAATCCTACTATAATAGCGATAAAAGTTCTCATGATTGATTCTCCTTATTTAGATAAAATTTTGCTTGAATAACCATCCAAAATGACAATAATAGAAGACCAGTTCCTATTACTGGATGTAACGCTGCAAACCACGGAAAATGTCCTGCAATATTTGCAGAGAAATACATTAAAAACATCATCAGCATCAATCCGAAAATCTGCCAGTATACCACTCTTGGTAGTTTTGCTAACCAGGCAACAATTAGCAGTAATAACGGCACATTAAAACCGAACAAATGAATAAAAAACGTGTGATTTGCCCAATGCATTGGATGAATAAATACCGCCATTCCTGCTAAAATAATTTGCGTTGTTATCATTAGTGTAAAGATGACAGTGAGTGCGAAATATAAGATTTTCACCATTGGAATTCGCATAGATTCTTCCTCCTTTGATTGACTTTAAGCACAGTCTATCGTTAGAATCTAAACTCACTCTTAGCTAATTCTTAATTTTTTCTTAAATAAGAAAAAACGAGCAAAATCCGCTCAAAAAAGCGGATCTTTCAGGTCAAACGATTCCCACAGGAGTGGAAGTTGCAGCCTTTGCCATGATCACGCTCTACAACGATAGCATGAGTTAACACAGTTGTTTTACTTACAAAATGTGTATGAATTACAAGGAAAAACGAGGAATGTAATTGTAAGATTTCCCGGTAAAGTCGAAATAACCGGGAAATCAATCTACTTAAGTAAGAGGTTTTCCCGATAAAAATAAAATTACAGGGAAATCTAACAAGAAGAATAAAAGTTCTCCGCGATAACATAATACAGATCGTTTAGGCAGCGCATCAATATTTATCGACATAGCTAATTTTCTAGACAAAAAAATAATCCGCACTAGGCGAATTATCGAAAATATTTTTCTATATACTGTTGTTCTTCCTCTTCGGTATACAATCGTAATGCTCTGCCAACGGTACCATTCTTTAGTTCCCAAATATAATTATGTACTTCTACCGCATTACTGAAATCACCGTTTTGCCACGCTGTTAAAGCCTCAATATAAAAATCACGATGGGTAAAATCAGAGTTTTTTGCTGTTTCAAGCATTAAGTCTATTCTTTCATCCGTGATTTCTACAGCCCCCCATTTATCTTCAGCATGAATTTTTTGATGTGTCATATGATGTAAAGTATCCATAAAATTAGCTTCACTTTGAATACTCTCCGTGTTCACTTCCTGTACTTCTTCCTCAATATCTGTCTCACTAACTTCCATATCCACTTCTGCTGTCATTTCTTCTTGTGGCTCCTCATCGTTTGCCACATCATCCTCGGATAATAAAGCAAAAAGAATAAATATTGCAAGACCAAGAACACCTATCGCAAACCCAATAGTAACTACCCATCCAATAATACCTAACAATTTACTTTTCATACCAATACCTCCATAATTAACATATCCAAAAATATGCCAAAAATCAAGTCTCTTTAATGTGTTGACTTTGATATTTGGTGGTAATACTTATGTAGGATGAATTATTTAAATGAGGAGTGGTTTAATGAGTAATGTAGTGCCTTCCGTTAAATTGCATGATGGTCTAGAACTTCCCGTTATTGGCTTCGGTACAGCTAACATGAAAGGAAATCAAGGATCGACTGCTATTGCTAGTGCGATTTCAAATGGCTACAGGTTAATAGATACCGCATATAATTATGAAAACGAAGGTGCGGTTGGCGAAGGTATTCGCAGATCTGGTATTTCAAGAGAACAACTACAAGTTGCCTCTAAACTGCCAGGACGTTATCACCAATATGACGAGGCTGTAGAGGCTATTCAAGAATCATTATTCCGTGCCAATTTAGATTACTTTGACTTATATTTAATTCACTGGCCAAATCCGAAACAGGATCACTATGTGGAAGCATGGCAAGCATTGATTGATGCAAAGAAATGGGGGTTGATCCGCTCCATTGGTGTAAGTAACTTCTTACCAGAACACCTTGAAAGGTTAGAAAAAGAAACAGGCGTCCTCCCAAGCATCAATCAAATTGAATTACACCCATTCTTTAACCAGGAAAAGCAACGACAATGGCATGAGGAGCACGGTATTGTCACAGAATCGTGGAGTCCTCTCTATCGTGCTAAACATACGATGGAGAATGAAACACTTCAATTCGTTGCACATAAATATAACAAGTCTGTCGCACAAGTCATTTTGCGTTGGCATTATCAGCTCGGTGCGGTGACGATTCCTAAATCTACTTCACCAACTAGACAGGTCGAAAATATTTCTATCTTTGACTTTGCATTAGACTATGAAGATATGGAAATGATCGGGAAACTAACAAGACCGGATGGCAGAATTAACGACCAGAACCCAGCAGAATATGAAGAATTTTAAACCGATCAAATACTACTATTTCATACAAAGAAGGTGCCACCTAAACGTTAGGGGCACCCTCTTTCATTCGGCACTATTTTCCTTTATATTTTTCCTCTGATTGTGAAGTGCTCTGGCTATTCTTCTTATTTTTGAGATTCTTCTCTTCAATTTCCAAATCTCTTAGCGGAATATCATCGACTAGTTGTTGCTCCTTAAACTTATACAGTTGTGACCGTTTCTCATCGTTAACACTTTTCCGTTTGTTATCGACCGTTTCTTTTTGCTCTACTTGTTTATTTTTTCGTTCCTCTCCCATCATTAACACCTTCCTTTTTTTATTGTATGATCTGGATGTTGGTAATGATGATATTGCTTTGTGGCAAAGCTGGGATATCATTCATACTGTAATCAAAATCCTGTTCAGGAAAATCGAATGAAATCTCCTTACTGAAAAAATCTACCGTTTCATGTAAGATGTCGATCGTAATCCACTCGCCTGCACAGCGGTGACCAATATCAAATTCACCACCCCCTTGTGGAATGAATGAAAATGGATTCCCTTGCCAGTTCTGAAAACGCTCTGACTTAAATCGATTTGGATCTTCCCAGATAACAGGGTCATGGTTGGTACCATATAAATCAAGCAATGTAAGTGTCCCTTTTTTAAATTCGTAATTATTCCAAGTAAAGTCTTGTTTTACCCTTGCAGCTGTAAAAGGGAAGAAAGGATAAAAACGACGTACCTCCTGAATGAATTCGCGACCATTACCTTCACGAATACGTTCGGCTTCAGCTGGATAATCATACATCGCTAACAATGCAAAATCTATATAAATAGCAATGGCAACGATTGGTCTTAGTAAATTTAATAACTCCACCGCAACGATATTCAGTTTTAATAATTCTCCGTTAGGATCTTTATGCAAAGAAAATTGATATAAGGCACGGTTTTGATCCACATTTATCGTTTCTTTGCGAACCTGTTGAACGAGATCCTCCAGCCATTCTTCTGCCTTTTGTCTAGATCTCCTTGCCTTCCAATGCTTCGGTCCCACATCTGCTGCATGTTCAAACAAATCACTAAACTCATCAACCCATTGATCTGCTTCTTCCTTCTGAAAAGGGACTCCCGTCCATCGTAAAGCCACTCGTGTCAATACATACTTAGCCGCTTCATATACATTCACATCATTCTGTGCGTCAAACAAGTGATTTTTCCACTCTTCTCGTATGAATTGGCGAATTTCTTCTAATTTATCGGCCGTCATGAGCGACATGAACATTGCTTTGCGGTAACGGTGGTCTAGATTATCCAGCCCCTGTACCCCACCTTTACCAAAGAGTGTTTTCTGGATTCGACCAGGTGCTGCATTTTTACGCTGGAACTTTTCATTATCGTAAAACAATTTTGCTTCCTGTTCGCCAACCAAACAGATAGCCTTTTCACCGAGCAGTCTTGTTTCAAAAATTCGCGAATCAAATTTATTGGAACGGTTCATAATGAAATAGTAGCCTTCTTTTAACAGATCTAAAGTATGGTCTAATCCTTTTTCTTGTGGTAGTTGTTGATGATCTGACATATTTAGCCCTCCAGGATCTGATTTACTACAAACATTTTTCCCTAATATTCATTTTTAAAACAGCCATAAAGGAAAAGACCATACTTGTTATTTAATATGTCGGCCAACCTTGACTATCCCAATACAAATCGTTTATTAATAGTCGCGGCAAACCGTTACTGTCCGCATCATACGCATGTCGTACAAAAATATTATTGTTGTATACATCTTGATGTCCGGGTCCAATCCATTTGTCGTTACCATCGTCAAAAATAGTACCTCCACCATTTAACATATCTCGACCTAATTTATCTACGTATGGGCCTGTTATGTTGGAAGAACGACCAACGGCAACTTTATACGTACTATTCAAACCACTACAACATTTATCAAATGAGGCAAATAAATAATAATAACCGTCTCGATAAGTAATACTTGGTGCCTCAATTGCGCCTTCTGGATGATCAGGTCTTGCAGCAATCGAATAAAGCTGCCCTGTCGGTTTCATCGTATTAGCATCTAATCTCGTAAGTTTTATACCACTCCAATGGGAACCAAAGGATAACCATGGGTTGCCGTATTCATCAATTACCAAATCACCGTCAATTGCATTAAAATTATCTGACGTTGTTGAACGAACGACTAAGCCATCATCTCTCCAGTTACCTGAAGCTATACTGTCCGTTGAAAGCAAACCGATTAACGATTGATTAGAGCCAAAGGAAGAGACAGAATAGTATAACCAGTATCTCCCATTAAAGTATTGAATATCTGGAGCCCACTGTGCGCTTGTATGATTTGGGACATAATCACTCCACCAGCTTAAAGGTTCAGGGAACACTACAGGTGCCTCATTCCAATTCAAACCATCGTGCGAGTATAAAACCCTTATTCCATTACCATTTTCCTCTCCTGTCCCAAACGTCCACCAAGTATCTCCTTCTTTGATGAGAGAAGGATCATGAATCATCGGATGTTCATCCATTTCCCAAAATGCTGCCGATACCGATACACTGGAAACACCGAAAAATACTAAAACAAACAACAATACTTTCCAATAACTTTTCAAACTCATATGCTCCACTCCTTAACTTTATTATTAAGTATGCGTTTACATTATTGAAAATGTTAACCTCATACTTATTTAAAGTGAATTATAACACTATTTGCAGCATATGTTAATTATTGGAACCAAAAACACTTCTTAAGAACTATATCACTAGGACATTTATTTCGTTATATATCGTGAGGCTATAATCAGCGGGGTTTTACCCACACTGATCATGAGCCAAACTTATCTAAGTGTATGTCCTCAAATGTTACTAATCTATCTTGGCCTTCGTTTCTTAGCATTTAATAATCGAGCCATTTTTTCCTCTCTGCTTTCACCTTCTTTATTGGATGTATCACTTGGTCTTGTTTGTTTGGGTTTTACTAATGGTACATCATTTGTCTTAGCTCGCTCCTGTTTAGGTGGCGAAGTCGTTTTTTTCGATGATGCTTGTTTTAACTGACTTAGTTGTCTCGATCTTTTTTGAGTGACTTCATTTACCTTATTTCGCCCGTCTTGAAAACGTGAACTCATTTTCGTTACAAAAGTAAAATTGAATCGAAATCGTCTAACTGCTACATCTAACATAAATAACAATAATGCTATTGCCAACAAATAATAAAATATATCTTGTTTATCATAACGAGGCGGTAAACCTTCCGAAGAAAAAGCATCATCTAAATTTTCGACTACTTTACCACCGCCGGCAGATGCAATTTCTTCGATTACCTGTTCGTTAGTAGGAGTAAAAGTATATTCCTCTGAATATGGAACAACTACTCCTGTTTTAAATGAACTGACAACTTCCTCATTTTCTTGTTCAGTAATTTGCAGAAAATAAACGCCGGATTCATTTGCTTCAAAACTGCCCTGATACTCCCCAGGAGCTTTCGGTTGTAAGCTGAAGTCCACTTCTTCCCCTGTTTCACTAATTAGGCTGGCATTTAGATTGGCAGCTTGGTTGTCAGCAGCTGTTACGTTTAACGTTACTTGATTTCCTTCGATCTCTTTCGACACTTGATAGGACTCTTTTTGATATTGCGGAAAAGTCCAAGTGACCATATCATTCCAAAGGGCGGACCAATTCTCCCAACTTGGCCAACTACCTGCCCATTCACCAGACAAGTCTGAAGTCCAAGCAATCGTTTTACCTAATCCATACTGCCATCTAGCGAGGACTGGATCATCTTTCTCACTTACTAAAATTTGTTGAGCACGGCCTTTTGGAGTTGTGGCAATGTAGGCATTCATTTGTGGGACGGCCTTTTCAAAATAAGATCCCCATTCATACCCATTGACTAAAGATGGATAAAAAGGATCGTCCTCAATATATGTTTGGGTTACTAAGGATGTTTCTCTCGATAAAATCGTTGGAATACTAGAATTATTTTGCACTTCATAAAAACGACCGCCACCTAACTCTGCCATTTCTTGTAACAACGGTCCATCTGCTTCCATTCCGATCGCTACCGTGGATAATGTAATTCCTGATTCAAAAGCTTCTTCGATCATTTTTCGATAATTGATCGTAGTAGCGGATTGTCCATCCGTTAATAGAATCACATGTTTTCGCTTTAAATCTAATGGCTCCATTTGATCATAAGATTGTGATAACGGTGTAAATATATCTGTTCCACCACTTGCTGTTATCGACCGAATTTTATTTAATACTTCTTCCTTATCATTAATTGGTCCCAGTTCTACTACTTCCCATGGTGTCCCATCAAAAGCAGTGACACCGAGCGTATCTTTCTCTCTCAACAACTCTACCGATCGTGCTGCGGCTTCACGTGCTAACGCCATTTTATTTCCCGACATACTGCCTGACTTATCAAGTACAATGGATAGCCCTAATGAAGGAAGTTCCTTTTCCCCTTTTAACTCCATATCAACTGGTAATACTCGTTCAATTGGTGTTTTAAAATAGCCACCAACACCAAAGGATTGATCACCACCTGTCATCATGAAACCAACTCCAAAATCTTTTACCGCGCGTTCAATTAGCTCCATTTGTTGACCAGTAATCGTATGAGCAGATACATTACTGAATATTATAGAGTCGTATTTTAAATAATTACTTAATTGTCCAGGCAATAACTCTGGTGGAATGGTTTCAATTTGAATAGCTGAAGCATCTAGTGCATTTTCCACATTAGCCGCTACGCCACTTTTCCCTTCTACAATCAAAACGTTTGGCACACCTTTTGTTTCAGCAAAAGCGGACAACTGATTATTTTCGATCACTTGATCCTCTTCACTGACAATTTCCGCACGAAATGTATGAAATCCATCCGTTGAAATGAGATGATTAAATGACAGTTGATTACTTCCTTCGTTCAATTCAACGCTTTGCTCAATAATGGTTTCTCCATCCATCATGATTCTTACTTGAGTTGTCGTATTGATACTGCTGTCGATTGTCATCGAAAGAGTAGCCTGTTCACCTAAATAAATATTTTCTGGGACATCAAATGAAGAAATCGCCACATCCTCCTTGTAAGTAGGTGAAAAAGGGAGAACATCGACAATATAATCCTGTCTATGCAAATAGCTTGCTTGTCTGACAGCATCATTGATATTTTCATTTCCATCTGTCATTAACACCACTCGACCTTTAACATCTTGAGAAAACATACTTCCTGCAAGCTGTAGACCAGAGGCCAAGTTCGTATAAGAACGATTGACAGCTGTTTGAAATGACTCCATACGATTTACTTGACTAGATAGAGGTGTTTCCACTACCGCTTCTCTACCAGTAGACACAATGCCTGTTTGATCCTCTGGTGCTTTAGCCTGAATCGCAGCATTGACCTGTTCTAACACCGTTTCCTCTTTTTCAACCATACTATGTGAGGAGTCCACAACAAATACAGTTGCTATTTGTTGAATCGGCGATAGTATTTGCACACCTGCTAACGCTAAAATAATTAGAGTAAAAACTAAAGTGCGCAAAACGAGCAAGACGATTTTTCTTCCACCAGAAAGTAATGCATTTGAGCGGCCATATAAATAAAGAACGACAATCATTGGTATTAAACCAAGAAGCCACAAGGGATTATCGACCTGTAATGCCACGTCGATACACCTCCCATTCGATAAACAATATCAATAAAGCTAGTACAGCAAATATCCTCCATATTTCTCGCTTGGATAGCTCTGTTGTCCTTTCCTCGTCCCCTTCACCACTAATAGAAAAGGATTCAGCTGCTTTACTTATTCTTTCTTCCTGATCCAACTGCACGACAAAGTGACGTTGAATAGATCCAATATTCGTTTTTTCATGAAGCTGATAGATTCCTGGTTTACTAGGCATAGTTACTTCCCGTTCACCAAGCTCTATTTGTTGCACTACTTCACCGTCCAACTGTTCAATTGTCGCTTCATTTGTCGTTGTGGAAAGATTGATCTCCGTCGTCTCTTGTGGTGTATAATATCCTAAACTCGATCCACTTCCTACTAATTCTGTGATACTATTTGCTATCAAAATTGGAAATTCTGGTTGCAAAGGCCAGTCCGAATCTTGAAAATCAAATGCAAAAAAAATCATCGGATCGTTCTTATAGAATCCTTGCGCGATGATAGTCTGGTCCCCACTTTGTACAAGTGGTTGTAAATCATGCCAATTATTAACAGGAAAAGCCTGTCCTAAATATACGTTTCGCACAGCCGCAAAAGATAACAGCGGTGTATCACTCGCTTGCTTTAAGCCAAAATCTAATTCCTGTTTAGCTTTTACTTCAAAAGGTCCTCCAGTTACAGGAGAAATAATAAGCTTAGGTCCGACAGGCCATTGATCTGCCTCAACACCAGCTAAAAGATAAATGTTCTCTGGTTGATGTTCTGGAAATGCGTATTCTCCATTTTCAGACTTTGTTATCGTCGTAACATTGTGTCCCGCTGATAGTAGTGCTTGTTCGATAAACGGATTTGCCTCACCAGCTACATAAATAGACGGGGACTCTTGTTTAGGTAATAAAGCATAGATAAGATTATCAAGCGGATAAGCATCTTCTTCTATTTCAACTTGGTAATAATCATGTTCAGGTAACTGATCGACTCGAATCGTTTGTTGTTCATTTGCTGAGATATCCTCGGTTACTTGTTTTAACACATTGTCTTCATGACTTATCGTTAGCGTAACCTCTGAAGATTGTGATGATTGATTTGCAACGTTTATAATCGCAGAGACGTGATCATCTCCTTGCTTTACCCCAAACGTTTGCAGAGAGATATTTTTAGAGATTTCATCACTGTTGTGGACGGTAACAGGTTGCGTCAAATGTTGATCAGCTATACTTTCTTTGTCCAAGCTATCCGTATAAATATGTATCTCACCTGTTCCCTGTTGAATCAGAGATTGTGCTAGTTGCAAACTATCTTGAAGATTTTCAGTCTGATAGGATACCTCTAACTCTTTGATAGAATCACGAACGGCATGATGATCTGTCTGGTTAGCAGTAAGTATGACTGGATCTTTCTGAGCATGTATCACACTTACCTGATGCCCTGCCCCTAACTGATCGATTAATTTCTCTGCTTGCTCTTTTGCTTCCGCTAACCTTGTTGTTCCATTTTGTTCTGTCATCATTGTCGCAGATGTATCAAAGACAATCACCAAATGATCACCACTTATCGTTTCACTTTCCAGATAAGGACGAGTGAGCGCAAAAATAAGAAATAATAGAATCAGAAGTTGCAACAACAAGAGGATATTCTTCTGCAACTTGTGCCACCAATGATCTGATTCCCACTCTTGAAAGGTTCGCTCCCAAAGATATATAGATGAGATAGTTTGTTGATCAAATTGCTTCTTAAAAAAATAAAATAAAAGTAAAATCGGAATAGCACTAAAAAACCAGAAAGAAATTGGTGCTAAAAAACCCATGTTATCACCTCCTGAGCCATCCTTTATGCATCAATGTCGAAAAAATTGTTTCTTCTAAGCTTTGGGAGGTAGGGCAAACAATCAATTCCATCCCTCGTTTTTGGCAGAATGACTTCATTTGATTAGTATGATTTTCAAATAGTTGCTTGTATTGATCAATCACCTTTGGTGACATGGATACTTCTCGATATTTCGTCGTCTCAATATCAATCAGTTGCAAATCACCTACATAGTCCGGATTCATTTCTTCTGGTAAAACAACTTGTAAAAGTAATACTTGTTGATGACGAGCCTGCATTTGTTTCAATGCCGAGAACAAATTATCTGGATCATCTAAAAAATCACTAATCAAAATAGTTAAAGATCCTTTTTTCCCAGCCCGAGATTTTTGCAGTAGTTGTTGACCAAACCGTTCTTCATCAGGTGCAATAGATACCTGATCGATAAAATCAATGACATGGTTGATCATGGCTTTCCCTTTCGTATCTGGATACGTGTTAGAAGGAGAAGCTATCGGTGTAAAACGTAGACGATCCGCATTTGCCAATGTCAAAAAAGAACATGCTGCTGCAAATTGCTTGGCTCTTAACCATTTTCCCTTAACGATTCCCATTGATTTCGTACAATCTAAATAAATCGAAACGGAAAGCTCTTGTTCATCCAAAAACCGTTTAATATAAAATTTGTTTGTTCTTGCAAATGTGTTCCAATCAATTTGTCTTAAGTCATCGCCAGGACTGTACAATCGATAGTCGGAAAACTCTAATGATGAGCCAAGCCGTTGTGATCGACGCTCACCCTTATGCCCTCCCCTAACTATTTGCTTGGAGGTAAGTTTAAAGTTAGCAAGACGCTTCGTTAAAACTGGTGATAGAAGCGCGTTCATCGAATCACAACCTTTCTTTTCCGCGAGAAGCATTTCATTATTTACGTGCATCCCCTTCAATCGATTCAAGTAATTCTGTAATTAACTCATCTTTATTGATTTGACTAGCTTCCCCTTCAAAATTCAAAAAGAGGCGATGTCTTAATACCGAGTGTGCCACTTTTTTGATATCACCAATGGAAACATTGTAACGTCCATCAAACAATGCACGAACCTTTGCAATACTAATTAAACTTTGCATCCCTCTTGGTCCTGAACCGTAATCCACATATTTACGGACATTTTCTATTGCAAGTTCATAATCAGGATGTGTTGCCATGGTCAGATTGACAGCATAATCTAATACATTATCTGCTATCAATATGTGTTTCGCTAGTTGTTGGACATGGACAACATAGGAGTCATCAACTATTTTTTCTAATGGAGGAATAGTTGAACCAGTTGTCCGATTGGCAATTTCTTTTAGCTCTTCACGAGTTGGATAAACGACATTAATTTTCATCACAAAGCGATCCATCTGTGCTTCTGGTAATGGGTAAGTTCCTTCCAATTCAATCGGGTTTTGTGTAGCAAGGACAAAAAATGGTTTTGGTAATCGGTGCATTTCTCCCATCACGGTCACCGTTCTCTCCCCCATCGCTTCAAGCAATGCACTCTGTGTTTTCGGTGTAGCACGGTTAATTTCATCCGCTAATACAATATTCGAAAAAAGTGGTCCCTGATGAAATACAAAAGACTGCCCACCATTCTCATTAGGTTGAATCATATTTGTACCCGTAATATCTGATGGCATTAGATCAGGAGTAAATTGTACCCGCGAAAATCTTAAGTCCATTACTTCTGATATTTTCCGAACAAGCATTGTTTTCCCAAGACCAGGTAGTCCTTCTAATAACACATGCCCTTCAGCAAAGATCCCCCATAAGAGCTGTTCGATCACATCATCTTGCCCTACGATAAAGCGACGAATCTCCTTTTTGACTAATTCTATCTTTTCCTTTACTTCAATCAATTCTTGTTCATTTATTTCTTCCATCTTCAGTTCTCCTCCGCTGGCTTAATGTCAGAAAAGTATTCCTTAATTATCTCTTGTAAATGGTCAGGATAATCATTTCGTTCTAACGCTTGACGATACGTATTTTCATAGTGCTGATACACTTCATCATATGAACGAACTTCACCAGGCAGTATTGGTGCATTTGGCGCAACTTGTTTTTCACTAGATCCTGAACCAAGTTCTCCATTATCTATTTCTTGATTTTGTTCACCATCTAAGTTTTGAGGTACCGATAGTTGACGATTACCATCGCCTAAACCAGCACCGTTACCAGATCCTGAACCACTTCCTGAACCGGTGCCGGAGCCTGAGCCTGTTCCAGAGCCTGAGCCATTCCCAGATCCGGAACCACTGCCACTTCCTGAATTAGATCCACTTCCATTTCCAGATTGTGAACTAGAACCTTCTTGTTGGTCATTCTCAGTTGATTGTCCACTTCCTCTAGCGCTATTACCCGATGACGGACTTCCGCTTGAAAATGAAAGCGAACTTGAGGGAGTGAGACCAGCAGTTGTCATTTGTCCATTCATATTTTTTGCAAGTTGTTGAAGATCTTGTTGTGCTTCTGCAAGCATCGCTTGATTTTCAGCAGAATTTACTATTTTCTTTAAATCACCTTCCAAGTTTGAGATTAACTCATCTAGTTGTTCCTTGGATAACGTCCCTTCCGCCAATGCTTCACTATCTTTCCCCATTAGGTCTGCTATGGATTGTAACTTTTCCTGTAATGCTTGTAATTCTTCCTCACTAAAATCATCCAATTGATCCTGCAGCTCAGCCATCTGCTTTTCGATTTGATCCACATTACGATTACTGGTAGCTTGTGCAAGATTATTTAGCCCTTCTTGCCGCAATTGTTCTGATAACTCATTTAATTGATTTTGACTCGTTTCAGCTTTTTCTTTCAGTTCGTTTAGTTGTTCCTCTGCTTTTAACAGTTCCTTATTGATTTCCTCTGCTTGTTTTGCCTGTTCCACTTCTTCAAGTAGCTCATCTAGCTCTTTTTCTGCTTCTTCACCAACTTTTTCTTTATGTTCTTCTGTATACTGTTCGACTTTTTCTTTGTTTTCTTTTACTATTTCGATTTCTTCTTCTCTATCCTCTGCAGTTTCCATAACATCATTAGGAAATGCCGATCCAAGGTATACGAGTAACAGCAGACTGCCAGTAACAGCTAGTTTCTTCCATTGGAACCAAGCAATCTTCTCTGCTTTGATAGTAGGTATGACTTGTCGCATTTTGTTTAGTGTGTCTTTCCGCTGCAAATTGGCAATAGCCGATGATTCATCCATAAAGTGATAAGTAGTCATTACCCGATCATCCAAGTCATGTTGATCCAACTTCCTAACTGCATCCAAATTGGTAGGCCATTTCCATACAAGGTATAGGAAGAAAGCGACAATCACAATACCTACAG
Organism: Gracilibacillus thailandensis; assembly: GCF_010994055.1. Lineage (NCBI taxonomy): Bacteria > Bacillati > Bacillota > Bacilli > Caryophanales > Bacillaceae > Gracilibacillus > Gracilibacillus thailandensis. The sequence goes on from NZ_WJID01000022.1 coordinate 25,027, forward strand.
TAATAACGATTTTGTTCTCTAAAAAAGGAATAACAAAAAATCGACTAGCCAAAATCCATAACAAAGTAATACCTGCACAAGTTGTTAGTGCAAGATATAAACTATGAATCAATGCTTGGATCCATAGTTTTCTTTTCACTTCTTTTAGCAACCGAAAAAAATGATCGTGCTGATCCATACATTATCCCTTCTTCATCTTTTTTGACTTGGCTTTCATATTAGGTCGTAGCTTGTTAATCGCAATTAGTAAAGAAAACAATGAAATGACGATATAAGCAATTGTATAACCGACCCACAACGGCCAATTAATCCCTAATTGTTGAAATTCATACATAAACATATTTGATTGTAACGACGAAAACATCGAAACAGCCGGATTAAGCATGAGCACAAAGTATGGAAGGATATTATTACTTTGTCCAGTGCCTGGTGTTCCTTGCGAAAACCCTAAAATTAAGCGCAGCACTATTAAAAAAATAATCAATGTTCCTACCAGTAAAAATAACATAACTCCATAAGTGGTAATCGTAGAGATTATAGTTCTTTTCATTATCGTCGAAAACATAATCCCGATGCTTCCAATAGTCAACATGGTTAACAATAAAAAACCAAACATGACAAATACCGTTTGGGGTGAAACACCACCATAAAGAAAAACGATACTGTACAATGGTAAAGATGCCACTAGCATGAGAATTAAAAATAAAATCGAGGAAAACAGTTTACTTAAAATAATCGATGTTGATGATTGTTGTGTCGTTAACATTATATTAAGCGTCTGCTTTTCCCTTTCTCCACTAATAGCACCTGCTGTCAGACCGGGAGTAATAAAGACAATTAAGCCAAGCTGTCCCATCGAAAGCAGAATAAATAAATTTCTACTATCTGATGCTGTAAAACCATCGTGCGAGAACTGAGTTTCGATATAAATAAATGCTAAACACACCGCTCCACAAATAGCTAGAAATAAAAAGATACCTAGAAAATTTTTAAACGAACGAAACCTCAATTTTATTTCTTTGTTTAAGACCGGGTTAATTAACATGGATTGTAATCGACTCATTTACTCACCCCCCTTAGTTATTTCCATAAAGATATCTTCTAAATTGGTTTGTTTTTGTGAAAGGGTTAAAATCGGTAACCCATGTTCGATCGCCTGTTTCAATAATGTCACCTGCTCATCTTCTGTTCCTTGATAAGATAATTGTAAGAGTTGATTATCTTCTCCATCATGATCAACCTCAAGCACATTTGCATCATTTTCAAAAAAGGATATTGCTTGTTCTACATTGTCTTTCACTGTAACAAGCAACACTTTTTGTGCTTGTAATTGATTTTCAATTTGGTTCACATTACCATGGGCAATTAATTGTCCATGTTCAAGAACACCTAATTCATCACATAATTCTGATAATTCTGGGAGAATATGTGATGAAATGATGATTGTTTTATCCATATTTTTCAGTTCTCTTAATATCCCTCTCATTTCAACTCTAGCACGCGGGTCGAGACCAGAAGCTGGTTCATCCAGTATTAAAATTTCCGGATCATGAATTAATGCCCTTGCTAAACACAAGCGCTGTTTCATCCCCCTTGATAACAAGTCAACATAAGCATCGATTTTTTCTGTTAGATTGACTAATTCTAATAATTGTGGAATAATCACTTTTCTTTCTGCACTTGGAATACCATAACTAGTACCATAAAAATCTAAATATTCATGTACTTTAAATTGATCATACACTCCAAAGAAGTCCGGCACATACCCAATCGATTTACGAACTTGTTTTGGGTCTTTGGTGACATCATAGCCATTGATATATGCTGTTCCTTCACTCGGTCTTAGTAGAGTAGCTAAAATAGAGAAAGTTGTTGACTTACCAGCACCGTTCGGACCAACAAACCCAAAAACCGTACCTTTATCTATGCTCAGATTAAGGTTATCAAGTGCTGTAAATGAACCATATCGTTTCGTTAAATTTTGGATTTCAATCATGGGTTTATCACTCCTTCCAACGTTACAGTTGGCACATCAATGGGACTATCCGACGCTGCACTAACTTGAATGAGAATTTGATTTTGATTTAGATAATCTGCAGCAGCATTTTGATCATAAGAAACGGAATTCTGATCGATACTGTCATAGGAATCACTTTGTTTGTTATATAAAGAGAATGTTAGACCATTACGATTGTTTGGCAAACGGATAGCTAATTCATCCATTTGAAAAGAACGCTCACCTAATACCGTCGGAAGCTCATACGTTAATAAGTAAGAGCCAGCACTTACTTCAATGAACGGATCTCCCTGTTCGATACCATTATGATAAATTTGTCCCTGATCAATTGAAACGGTTGGCATCTGCAAATCCATGGATAAAGCGCTCGTTTCATCATCTGCTAAATCAATCGTAGTTGGCTGCATAAACAGGTGATGATTATTTTGATTTGTCTCATCTCCATTAATCGTTACTGGAACAAGTGATTGATCTGTAAAGCCGATTAACATTGGTGTATTCACATTACGATCGATTTCGTTACGGATTGCCACAGATAAAAGTTCAGCCTTTATTTGCTCATCACTTTGTTGCCCTGTTTGACCTGAATGACCAAATAAGTTATATGCGACTTGTTCTGTGGGTTGTTGGAAATAGTCCTGATTTTCCGCACTAAAACTTACTTCTTTAGTCTCTCCAGCAGCTAATTCACCTATTTCCTGATAGTTCTGACCACTAATTAAATATACATCATGCAAATCAAATTCAAAATTACTGGTAACTTGACCAGAAATAGTACCATTCGCAAACGAAAAACTAGATGAGATTTGACCATATTCTTTTACAGGCTGATCAAATGCTACACTTCGAGGTGACCAAAACTCAACTTGCTGAAAGTGTACGTTTTCCTTATTTTCTTCTGTTTCGAGAAAAGGTAGATCAGCATACGTTTTCTGCGGCCCATATAAATCCTCAGATGGTATTGGATTAAAGGTAGAATCCATGGATAACGTGTAAGAACCGGATCCTTTCGATAGCATTGATATAACTCCTTCACCGCTACCCATTCCCTGTTCATCTAAGGAAATCACAGACATTACATTCGTTTTGATAGCACCACCACGGTCTTTTGCCCCGATAGTATATAAGCCAACGCTTGACACAATGGCAAAAACAGGAATAATAATCCACGCCCATTCCCGCTTATCCATTCGTTTTAATACAAAATAAAGGATTGGAATAATCACTAACAAATATACTGTAAATAAGATAGCCAGTGTTGAAACTTTAAGGTTGGCTAAGGTTGGAAAAGTTCTTGAGATGTCCCTTAAGCGATCAACAGTACGCATACCTATATTATTCATATAAGCATCGACATTACCATTATCGTTTCCAATAGACTGCCATAATGGATCATTCCCTTGCCAATCAGCTAGTTGAGAAAGTCCTAAATCGAAAGCAATTTGTGTAACCGCTCCCTTTCCAATCCTCTTTTCCATTACTAACGGGATATCTCCCTCTTGATACAAGACAGCAGCTTCCTCATCGACTTCTCCAGTAAATAGCTCTATTCGATCCGCTTCAATTGGTTCTTGAGATATAGCCTCAAATCCTCGTATCTGTTCAACCTCTTCTTGCCCTGTGATGGTTAATGGCAATATATCTGCAAGTGATCCAAACTGTTGTTTTAGGCCTGGCTTACTGCCTGTAATAAGTGTTCCATCATTTTGCACCCATTCTTTAATCGACTCCTGCTTTTGGGTGGGCAATTGTGCAATTGAATAATCATTAACGACTAGTAAATCAAATATATCCAACCCTAACGAGTCATCAGTTATCATACTTTCATCTAAATTTATAACCTCTGGATCACTACCAAAAAAAGAAGTTAACTTTAAGTAATTCAAGCTGTCTGGGCGATCAGATAGTACACCAATCACTAACTTATCCGGTTGTATGTATGTAGGATTTAAGTCCAAATTAGAATCAAGCGTTACTTCATTCCCGTCTTTCCAATCCCCTTCATATAAGTGGAATAGCTGTTCATTTTGGTTAGCATTTGGTTGATAATGCATCATTTCTTGCATTCCCTGTATAGAGAACGAAATAGTTTTAGTTGTCCCGGACGCAATGTCAATAGGCAGTACTTTGTTAACAACCGGAAGTGTAATAACCAAATCCCCGTTAAAATCTTCCTTATTGTTCGTAATCGTTAACGTAACAGGATATCCTTTACCCTCTTTCGCTTTTCCATCTATGCCTGCCTCAACTTTTATTTCCAGTCTGTCCTGGTCATCGGCGTATGCCGTAGATGTATCGCTATAGGCTAAACACATAAAAAGAAGCACAAATAATCCAATGATATTAATTAGTCTCTTCATCTTTCTCCCCCTTCTTATCTTTATAGACGAAAAAAAATAGCTATAAGTTTCTTATTTCTGTTTCATAATTCTTTCTTGCTTTTTTAAAAAGCGAATAACATATACTCACTTTATAAAGTTTATATGAGTTAGCTTGATTACCACCATATTCACCTTGAAATACCAACATCTTTATTTTGTCGTTGTTTCACTTCCTCCATCTTCCTATAAAAAGCATCTTCCATATCGATATCAAAATAATTAGCAAATTTCGTCATATACGCTAGACAATCCGCCAATTCTTTGCCGATGTCTTCTTTTATATTTGCTTTGGCAATTTCGAAGGCTTCTGCTTCACCTTTTCCTTGATTGATCCATTTATTTGTTTGATTAAATGCCTTTCTTAATTCTTCCGCTACTTCTGCTACCTCTGTAGAAAAAAGCATGTAATTATGTAATAACGATGATTTCGCTTCTTCATAATGATTACCACTAATTTCCCAATTCATTTCCTCATGATATGTTTTCATATATCTCTGTAATTCTTTCATCTATTCCACCTCATTTGGATAAACTTGTTTGTCAAATACTGTTCCATCTGTGTATTCTACTTCCATCACTAACCGCATATTGTCATATTGTTCAAATGGTTCAAGATCAAATGGTCGATCTCTCATCCCTTCGTCCTGAAGTGTCAATTGTTCTTCTTCCATAAGTGTATCATTTTGATATTTTAATAGATTTACTTCTTCAACAATATTTTCCTGGTTGGCTATATTGTGATAGTAAACATGTAGTCTCACTTTACCTTCATTAAAATGTACATCAGTATGCAACGAACCATATTTATTCGCTCCTAAGTAATCTACATGTTCCGATTGTTGTTCACTTTGTTTGATGACTCCATCATGGAAAACAGATACAAAATAGTTTATTTGATTTTCCGGTTCGTTCTTTACAGATTCGGTTGTTTGGCCGCTAACCTCTACCTGACTAGATGAATGAGAACTGACTTTTGATTCACTTATACTCACCTTCCATTCAGGTTTCAGATCCATTTCAACCGGAATCTGTACTTGAAACATGCCCGTTTCCTCTTCATTTGCTGATATCTCTGTGAACTCATTTGCCTCCCCATATTTATAATGAAACATTACTTTTGCATCTTGATGAAATTCTTTGAGCTGCCAGGAAAAAGTAACATCCGTACTGCCGTTTGCTAATTGTTTCTCATTTGTTTCCATTGTGATTGGACTAATCCAGCTCTGTTCCTCGATAAAATGCTCTAATTCTTGCCGAATAACATCAGATTGACTGTTCACATTATTACTGATCATTGATTGATTATCTGTCAGGAAGCGAATATCTTCTTCCATACTTGTTATTTTAGAAATCACCATAACATTTATAACCATGCTTACTGCTAGTGCTATCAGAATAAATAACCGAAAACCTTTGATGGATCGCTCTTTCTCCACTCTTTTCCCTCCTCTCTACAAAATCTCTTTTAACAAATATTGTAACATATCAATGTGAAGTTGCGATTTACTTATCAAGCAATTATGATAAGAACAAATCATTAACCAAAAAGGAGTATATTCATGAAACTAATCTTAGCTTCTTCCTCACCTAGAAGACAGGAATTATTACAGCAAGTACATATCCCTTTTACCATACGGAAGCCTAATGTTGATGAATCACAAATTACCGAAACAAATCCAGCAGAGAAGGTTAAACAGCTTGCTATGTTAAAAGGAAGAGAAGTACTGATTCAAGACAAAGATGAAGTAATTCTATCTTCGGATACAGTTGTTTCCTTTCAACAAAATATTTTCGAAAAACCGGCAGATAAGCAAGCAGCCTACAAAATGATTGAAGCGATGAGCGGTAAAACACATGAAGTATATACTGGCGTGATGCTGCGTTCTGCAGAGCAAGAAGTTGTATTTGTTGAAAACACTAAAGTGGAATTTTGGCCATTAACAGAGGAAGAGATCATATCCTATATTGAAACAGATGAACCGTATGATAAAGCTGGTGGCTACGGAATCCAAAGTGTTGGTGCGATGTTTGTAAAAGGGATTATTGGTGACTATTATAACGTTGTCGGTCTACCTATTTCTCGTGTTGTACGAGAGTTAAGTAAGTTTGAGATTTTTCCCCGATAAGATATAGGTAAGCTTCTCAGGAAAGTGATGCCACTTTCCTTTTTTTATACATATAAGCGTTTACATGTAAATATTCTATTACATTTTACTAAAAACAATAGAATCATGAGTAAAAAGTATGTTATTTTAGAATGTGTTGTTTTAGGTATAAATACCTTTTAAAACAAGCTATATAATTCAAACATCCCGGAGGTTAACAAATGAAAAAATGGACTTTAGCATTATTTTTGTCACTTATTTTCTTGATGGCAGGCTGCTCTGAGCAAACTGACTCATCTACAATAGATGACAAAGTTAAAATCGGTGTTATGTTGTCGGACGTCGGACTTGGTGACCAGTCATTTAGTGACTCTGCTTTTTACGGATTAGAACATGCACGTGATGAATTAGGTATACTTTTTGATTATCGTGAATTGGCAGATGTCGGAGACTATCAAACTGGTTTAACCCAATTAATTGAGGAAGGCAATGACTTAATTATCGGTCTCGGATATATGATTGAAGAAGATTTAAAGAAAGCTGCAGAAGAATATCCTGATCAACAGTTCGTTATTGTTGATAGTGTGATAGATTTACCTAATGTAACAAGCGTAACTTTTAAGGAACATGAAGGAAGTTTTCTGATTGGTGCTATTGCTGGTATGAAGACTAAATCCGATATCGTCGGATTTGTTGGTGGTGAAGATACTCCACTCATCCGCAAATTTTTGAACGGCTATAAACAAGGTGTTGCTGCGACAAACCCTGATGCAACTGTATTAGATAAATTTGCCGGAGACTTTGGGGATGATCAACTTGGTGAAGAACTTGCTGCCGAATTAATCGAAGAAGGAGCAGATTATATTTATCCATCTGCAGGTTTCACAGGTGTTGGCGTAATCAACCAAGCACAAGAAAAAGGCATTTATTCATTTGGGGTCGATTCTGATCAATATTATTTAGGTGAAGATACCGTTGTAACATCTATGATGAAAAATATCGATGTAGCGATGTACACATTAGCTACTGAACTGGTGGAAAATGGTGAACTAACAAGTGAACATTTAGAATTAGGTTTAAGTGATGACGGGGTTGGACTAGCTCCTATTCGTGTTCTTTCTCTCACATCAGAAGAAGAGAATCAGCTGAATGAGCTGACAGACGATATCAACTCTAATGAGATTACGGTAAACGAATAAGGAGAAAGGGTGAAACACATGAATTTAAAACGAAAATTAAGATTAAACTCTCTGTTACCTTTGACTATCGCCTGTATTATTATCGGATTTATTGCATTTCAAATGACACAAATTCACTCTTCCAATAATGACAATGTCGAGCAGCTTGTGGATGTCGAGAAACTAAATAGTGCGATAATCTCCGTTGAGCAAGGCTTAAGCAGCTTTTCTCTAAACAAAACAGATGCAGATGCAGAGTCTGTGCAATTAAGCTTACAGAAAAGTTCGGATATTTTAGCGGAATTAGCAAATACCAAAAGAGCTGAAGATCAAATAGACAGGATTGAAGAAAAATTAACAACTTTAAACGATGATATCACTGTCGCTTTAGATGAAAAAGATGCAGCAGAAGCTAAAAAACAGTCGATTCGAACTCGGGGCATTCAAAACGATATTCATTTATTACAATTAATCGTAGAGGAAAACTACCAAAAAGCACAACAACAACTAGAAACAAAAATTGATTCGGTCATCTTGTTCACGATTGTCTCAGGTATAGTGTTGCTCCTAGGAACAGGCAGTTTTTCTTTTATCATGACAAATCGGATCGTAAAACCAATTTATACTCTTACCGATCATGCTGACGCTATTTCCAATGGTGATCTTACTAGGTCAATAGCAGAAACAGCACGGAAAGATGAAGTTGGACAGTTACATAATAGTTTCGCCCGAATGAATCAAGATTTAAAAGAGTTAATTGCTAATGTATTAGAAACAGCGCAAAGTGTCGCTGCTTCTGCAGAACAATTAAGTGCTAATGCTGATGAAACGTCAACAGCTACTGAGCAAATTGCCAATTCCATTCAAGAGGTATCAGATGGATCTGAACAACAACTTAATAATGTTGATCAATCTAACCGAAATGTCGAACAGATCTCAAAAGATATGGATGCTATCTCAACTCGCATTTCACGTGCAACAGAATCTTCCAATCATGCTTCAGAACAATCTGAGCAAGGAATGGATACAGTGAAGCGTGTTAGCGAGCAAATGGCGATTATCAATCAAAACACTGAAGACACTGGCCAAGTAATCGAAGGACTAAATAATCATTCCCAAGAAATTAATAAAATCGTCGATATGATAACCGATATCGCTGAACAAACCAATTTACTTGCACTGAATGCAGCAATTGAAGCAGCGCGTGCCGGCGAACACGGAAAAGGTTTTGCGGTAGTAGCTGATGAGGTGAGAAAATTAGCAGAAGAATCCGGTCAATCTGCTCGTCAAATTAATGACTTAATTGCCGTGATGCAACAAACAACTGGTAAAGCAGTACAATCAATGGAAGCAGGAAATGAAGCAGTGAAACAAGGTTCCTCCCTTGTATCTGAAGCAAGTGATGCATTTGGAAATATTACAAAAGTTGTCACAGATGTTCAGGAACGAATGGAGGAAGTGACGACTTCTCTTGATCAAATGAAAAACAATAACGAAACACTCGTTACATCAATGAATCACGTTTCAACCATTACTGAAAAAACTGCTCATCACTCTCAAGAAGTGGCTAGTGCGACGGAGGAACAAACCGCCTCTATTCAAGAAGTATCAGCCGCTACTAAAGTGTTAGCAGAAATGGCACAAGAATTGCAGGATAAAGTAAGTCGATTTAAAATCTAGGAAAATAGATTGCTATATGTCATGGCATACCAATTACATTGGTGATTGGTATGTTGTTTTTTATTGATTGGTATGTTAAAGTTGGTTACATATTTTTATGTTAGGACAAAAGCCTATTAGTAAAATTCCAAGCGATAATTACCAAGGCTATTCTCTTACAAGTATCATTGATAGAATAAATCTAAGTTGACTATCAAACTTTAAGGGGTGTTAATATGACAGAAGAAAAAGAAACACCAGAAAGAAAAAGAGAACGAATGAGACAAGAAGAATTGAAAGGAAACCCTTCTGGAAGCATTCATGGGAGTGGGTTACCTGATTTGGTCGGTGGTTTAGGTTGGAAAGGTACAGGAATACTTATTCTCCTTATTATTCTAGGTTTTATCATTTACACTGTTTTCTTTCAGTAACTATACTCGTATAATGCAGTAGGGACAGGTATTTTAAGCCTATCCCATTCCTACCATTTAAACGTTACCGTACTATTCGGTTCCAATGTATACGTAAAGGATTTCCCTTGAAAATTGACTTGAAATGACTGAGAATCAGCACTTGTATTGGCGGAAATTAAAACAATCGAATCATCAGGATTTTTATATCCAACCGTTTCTATTCTGCCTTTATAATGTGAGGTACTAATTCGTACTGCACCAAGTTCGACAAATTTACTGGCATGCCCTAATGCATAATATTCACTATTTTTTGTCACTTCGCCAGTTTCCCTGTCAATCGTTACAACACCTCTGCAATCCGTACAACCTCCATTAGTGGGACCACCATTGTTATCAAGCGCAATATTCCAAAGTAATACAGCCCTTGCCCAATTCCGCGGTCCACCAATAATTAGGTTGGACATATACCAACTTAAATTATTGCCAAAATCCGGACTCCAGTCCCCTCCACTACATTCTGTTAAATAGATATCTTTGCCAGGAAATTGTTCATGCACCTTTGTCATCGTTTCTGGCTGCCCCTCATAACAATGAAAAGCTATGCCGCTTGTGTATTTACTTGTCTCCTCATCATTAAAAACGGTTTTCGCATAGTCTATCCCATTTTCCCAGTTATGATCATATGCCAATACTTTGGTTGGAATTTGATTTTGTGAAAAAGCTGGTCCTAAATAATTCTTAATAAACATTGTCTGTTCTTTAGCACTCATACTCATCGTTGGATATGATTCTGACGTATGTTCTGGCTCATTCTGAATAGTTATTGCATCAATCGGAATATCTTTGTCTGCATAAGCCTTGATGTATTTCACAAAATAATCAGCATATGTTTCATAAACACGTTGCTCTTGATAATTTAAATACGATCCATTTAACTGCTGGTTGTTATATTTCATCCATGCCGGAGCAGTCCATGGTGTACCTAGTATACCTATCTCTTTGTTTAGCGAACGAATATCCTGAATCAGACGGATAACATCTTTATCTTTTTCAATAGAAAAATGATCTAAATAATAATCTGTTCCTGTATCTATATCATTATATGTGTAGCTTGCTGGGTTACCTTCATGATCCACCGAAAAATCTGATGCACCAATCGTATGACGGATATAGCTCATATGAATGCCATTGCTTGAAAACAAGTCTTGCAACAGTACATCTTTTTTTTCCGAATTTAGTTGATGATTGATAAGGTATGCAGAAGACCCGGTAACCGCGGCTCCGAATCCCGCCATTGTCTGAAACTCAACATTTGGATCAACTTGAATAACTGGATCATCCGTTGCTTTTATATCGTCAAAAATTATAGGCTCTTGCTCTGTAAGTAGATTTTGTTGATTTGCTGTGGTTAACCATAGATTCACTTTTTCTTCTTTATCAGTTGTTGGTAAGACTAAAAGAATAATAGTGATACAAATACCTACTAATAGGATAAAATATCCTTTTTTATTATAAATAATTATAATCCCCCCTAAAAAAGTTAATAGAAAAGTTGGGGCATGACGATACCCCAACTTTTTTCTTACTTAATAGTTACAGAAGTTTCTAATTGAATATCCTCTGAAGAGCTACCAACATAAATTGGAATCTCTCCACTTGGTGTTACCCATTCATCATTCTCTTCATCCCAGTAAGAGAATGCTTTCGGGTCAAGTTCCATTTTAACACGTTTTTGTTTACCCGGTTCTAACTCCACTTTTTCAAACCCTGCTAATTGTTTTGCGGGCGTATCAATATCAGTGGGTAATTCACCAGCATATACCTGAACAACCTCTGAACCAGATACATCACCAGTATTACGTAAATTAAGCTTAACTGATAATTCTAGTTCTTTGTTTTTACCTTTAGTCTTTGCTTTTGCTTTAACGTTTCGGTAATTAAATGTTGTATAGGATAAACCATGTCCAAATGCATATTCCGGCTCAATTCCTTTTTCTTCATATCCCTTATAACCTACAAATACACCTTCAGAATAATCAGATACCCCATCTACTCCTGGGAATTGATTTTCGTCTGATACTGGTGTGCTATCTTCATCAACTGGGAATGTCATTGGTAGTTTACCAGATGGGTTCACATCACCAAATAACACACTGGAAATTGCATTACCCTGCTCTTGTCCCGGGAACCAAGCTTGTACAATGGCAGGTACATCATCTTGCCATGTATCCATTTGTACTGCTCGACCACTCATTTGCACAACGATTGTGTTAGGATTTGCTTTCGTCACTTCCTTGATTAATTGATCTTGGTTATTTGGTAAATCAAGGCTTGAATTATCTACATAACCTTCACTATCATAAACTCGCGTTACAACTATTGCAACATCTGATTTTTTAGCTACATCAACTGCTTCTTGAATCTTCGTATCTACTGCATCTTTTGGTGGCTCCCAACCAAAACGAATCATTCCACCAAAGTCTTGCTGTCCACCAGATTCTCCTGAACTATATTCAATACGAATATCATGTTGTTCCCCTCCAACAAAAGAAAGGGCCTTTTTAGAAGTTTTTAACCTCTTGCTTTGATTATCAATGACAAGCTCATCATCAATGTATAATTTACCTGATCCTAGACTTGAAAGAGAAAGCGTATATTCACCTGATTCAGGTACGGTGAACTGACCTGTCCAACGTGCGGACATTTCACTATTAAATTCACCTGGTACTCTTTCTAGTTTTGGTGAATCTGCATTTAATCCATCATAGTTATAGAATCCAAGATTTAAGTTTACTTGATTGTCTGTACGAATTAATGATGGTTCACCTTCACGATCAATATTGGACCAATATTCTGCCGTTAATCCATGCTCATTTTCTTCCCCGTTAACTGGACTTAATAAAGAAGATGGTACCGCTGAAGGCCCTGGTAAAATATCACCTGCACTAATTGGATCAGTGCCTGGTGCATAGGATACCTCTACATTCTCTCCAACTTCATTTTGGATACCCTCTAATGGACTAACTGTATAAGTAGGGATTACTAATGAACTACCTCCACCAGCTGCTGAAGCATTATCAGCATCTGGTCCGATAACTGCAACGGAATCTAATTCATTTCTATCTAATGGTAATGCATTATTTTCATTTTTCATTAGGACCATACTTTGTTCCGCTATTTCACGGGCAATCTTTCCATGTTCTTTTGCTGGAATTTGATTATTAACAGTAGGCTGATCGAATAAGCCTTTACTAAACATCTCTGTTAGGATTCGAGTAGCCATATCATCAATTCTTTCTTCACTTACTTCGTCTTCTTCAACTGCTGTAAGCAAGTCGTCTCCCCAATAACCATTAGGATCACCTGGAGTTTCTAAATCTAATCCAGCATTGGCAGATTCAACTGTTGAATAATTGGCGCCATAATCACTCATCACAAAACCATCAAAATCTAATTGATCCTTCAATAAATTTGTAAGTACATTTTCACTTTCACAAGCATTGACACCATTTACTTGATTAAATGAGCACATAACAGCACTTAAGTCAGCTTGCTCGATTACTTCCGCAAATGGACGTGCATACACTTCTTGAAGTGCTCGCTCACTTGCTACGGAATTAATAGTAAAGCGTTCTGTTTCTTGGTTATTCAATATCCAGTGTTTAGCCGCTGCCATTACAGGATAGCTTTGAATACCATTTACATACGGAATAGCTAATTCTGATTGTAATAATGGGTCTTCACCTAATGATTCAAAGTTTCGCTCTCCCCAAGGAAAACGTGCAATATCAAGTCCAGGTCCTAAGACCACATTATGTGTCGTGTTAAAAGCTTCATTTCCTAACAGCTCGCCATAAGTTTTCGCTGCATCCACATCCCAAGTAGCTGCAAGGGCAATCGGCGCAGGAAGAGCAGTTGACTTTTTGTCTTGAATGTCAGGATTCGCAATACGAACTCCCGCAGGACCATCAGCCATTGTTAATGCTGGAATACCTAAGTCCTCCATTTCTTCATTATAAAAGCCATAAAAATTATTAAGATTCCCTGTTACTAATTGAATCTTTTGCTCTAAACTCATATTTTTAAGTAATAGCTCAGTACGTTCTTGTGCTGAAAGAGATTTATCATCCCACTGTTGAGTGGTTTCAGCTGCAACAGAACTAAAAGGTGTAATGATAAGTGTAACAATTAATGCTACTGTCAAAAATTGAAATTTTGTCGATGTTTTAATCATTCTGTTAGCTCCATTTCTATTATTATATATTTTTTCCGGCTGCTGAATTTCTTCCCACCTTTCTTTTGTTGTTACCTTTTTCAATCTAAACTTTGCTAAACACGGTGTCAAACTCGCATCAGCCATGAAAAGACTAATGTCTAACGTCCTAATACCCTTCATAACATCGGAAGAGAAAACGCTCACGAAAATAATGAAAGGGATTAATCTCTTTTCTTAAAATCGTTCTAAACACTTATATGTAACATCTCTTATTACAAACACATAATTCAATGAGTTTATTTTTGTAATATTTCCGTGTTTAGTAAAATGTTTGTTAACAATTCTTAACTAAGAATAGTGCTTTTCACCTTTTCTTTTAAAATATCCGTAATATACAATCCAATATTTTCTCTCTAAATATGAGTCACAAAAAAAGTGTCGATAGAAAATTTCTACCGACACTTTTTTTACGATTTTGATTATTGCGCAGTTTCGCAGGCACATTACTCTCCTTCTTCAAAGGAGCTTTTATAGTATTGACGCAACGCTTCAGCATTATCCTTCCACTCAACTGTTTCACCATATACAAGTTGTTGAAATACTTCAAGACAGCGATGCCACCCCGCAGCCATATACATCGCCATAGATGCGTCATCGAAAGAATGCTTAAATGTAAACAGACAACCATCTTCTTTTTCCGTTATTCGCATGTCTAGTAAATCGTCTACTTCTTTAAAAACAAATGTGTCCGGTGCCTCTAACTCCAATACTTCCCCTTCATAAACAGAACCTTCCCCATCATCAAACTTCAGCTTACCACCGACTTCTACATCCATTTCCGTTGTTGCGAATGGATACCATTGGGTAAAGAAAGTCGGGTCGATTAAGATAGCAAATACTTTTCCTGAGGAAAATGGGAATTCACATTTAAATGTTAATGAATATCGTTCATTATGTTGGCTAAGTGTACCGTAATTCATTGGAACAACCTCCTTTTGCAAGCTATTTTAACACATTAACTAGCACTAGTATTACAAAAGCATTATTTAGCATTGACTAGTTTACTGTAGCATAATATGGTTATATTACTAAAGCTTACAAAAAAGAGGAGCTGTTGGTATGAATCCATTAAATAACAGAATTACCGCTGTATTTATTCCCGTGAAGAATATTGAAAAAGCTAGTGACTGGTATTGTGATTTGCTAGATAAAGAACCTCATGATGACTTTCCTGGAGGACACCTCTATGTTATCGAATTAGACGGATTAAATGTCGTTTTGGACAGTAAAATTTACCGGGAAGAAACGATTTTGAAAACACCTGCCTTCCATTTTGATACAGATAATATTGAAGTGGCCTATCAGTATATGGAAAGCAAAGGTGTAGAATTACTCTCAACTATTCAATTTGGCCATTTTTTCACATTTAAAGATCTAGATGGTAACCATATGATGGTATGTAAACGATAGAAATGAAAGGTAGTGGAACAATGGAAGTGGAAGATATATTTAGTGATTTTCCGATCTTGGAAACGGATCGACTACTACTACGAAAGGTATCTTTAGGGGATGTTCGTGATATCTATTCCTATGGTTCTAATCAGGAAGTATCGAAATATGTAACATGGGAAACCCACCAGTCTTTAGATGAAACACTAGCATTTGTCGAATATATTATTAGTAGATATGAAAGTAATTATCTCGCTCCGTGGGCAATCGAATGGAAAGATCAGCAGAAAATGATAGGAACGATTGATTTTGTCTCATGGGATACACAGCAACATATTGCGGAACTCGGCTATGTGATTTCTCAGGACTATTGGGGCAAAGGGATTGTCACGGAAGCTGTTAAAGAAGTTATTAAGTTTGGTTTCAACCATATGGACTTAGAACGGATTCAGGCAAAATGTTTAGTAGAAAACATCGGTTCAGCAAGAGTGATGGAGAAAGCAGGTATGATGTTTGAAGGAGTATTAAGAAAAGCAGTATATGGCAAAGGGCAGCATTGGGATGTAAAGATCTATTCGATTTTGAGAGAAGAATTTGCTGCACAAGACTGAAAAAGCAGCTTGTTAATCCCTGAAGAATTTGTAAGACACCGCTCTAGTAACCACTAGAGCGGTGCTACATTAATTATAAGATTTGGATATACCCTTCTGTTCCATGCACTCTAATTTGTTGTCCATCCTTTATGAGCTTGGTAGCATTTTCTACTCCAACAACTGCTGGTATCCCATATTCACGCGCAATAACTGCTCCATGGGTCATCAGCCCACCAACTTCGGTGACTAGACCTTTGATGGATACAAACAATGGTGTCCAACTTGGGTCTGTAAAAGAGGTGACTAATATATCTCCATCTTCTAGATCAGCATCTTCCATGTTTAAGATGACACGTGCTCGCCCCTCTATAACTCCAGAAGAAACTGGTAAACCGGCAATGGCTTCAGTTGGGATATTTTCTCGTTTGTACTCACCAACAATGATTTCTCCATCAGACGTGATAACACGTGGGGGAGTTAATTTTTTATATAATTTGTACTCTTCTTTTCGTATGTTGATGACCTGGTAATCCAGTTTATTTGTGCGTATGACTTCACTAAGTTCTTCAAAAGAGAGATAGTATATATCTTCTTTTTCATGAATAACGTTGGCCTGTACGAGTTGTTCGGCTTCTTTCAGTAGAGCCTGCTTATACACGAAGTAGCGATTTATCATGCTGTATTTTGGATACTCTCTAAACCCACTGAATTTCCGGATTAGATCGATCATTCGTTTTGTCTCTTTGGCCTTTTGTTCACCATCCGGCAGTCGCTTCAGTCGTTCTAATAACTCGTGTTCTTTTTTCAGAGCCTCTTGTCTTCCTCGCTCAAATAACCGACTGCTAGCATTCGGTTCAAAGTTTTTGATATTGTTAAGAATCAAGGGAACAAGTGTAATGGGTTTTTCGCTCCAGCGATTTCTAGTCATATCGATTTCTCCGACACATCTCATTCCGTATTTGTTGAGAAAAGTAATTATTGCCTCTCGGATTTTTTGCCCACCTTCAAACTTCAACAGTTCTTCCAAAAAGTTTTCATCTTTTACATGGTGCAAGAAATCAATTACTTCCGGATAAGGTCGTATGACATCTGCCACATCCAATAACTCTAGCCCCATCTCCGATGTAATATTGTTTGGTACAGATTGAGAAATCGTATCAGCTACGTTTTTTTCACCTAGCCACTTCTTCATGTTTTCATTGATCCATGATGGAGCATTCATAGCAGTCATCACTACAACGGAAGTTTTTGGGTCAAATAAAATCTTTTTTAATTGCTGGATATCTTCTCGAATAAAAACAACTAAATCTGATCCAGATTTAGTTCGAATATTTTGTTTTAACTCTTCGATCGAAATCTGACTACTCTTAATCAAATCAGAAACGATTGTCGGGTCATGTTCGATTTGTTCTTGCCCCCAAGACGATATAGCTTTATTGCTTTCACTGGGATTCAGTTCTTTTTCATCCGATGAAGATATTATAAACCCTTCTCGCTTTACGATAGTTAGGAGTGCGTCTTTGATGAGTGGATCAGATTTCCCCAGGTTACCTATTACCGTTTTTCTGCTGTCGGGTGAAGCCAGCTTATCTGTGGTATCAACAAACAATCTGCCACCAGCTATACGCATAGGGGCAGGTGTCGTTAACAGATAAAAAGACAATCCTAATGGTTTCATGGGATCAGTCATCATTTGTTGATGGCCAACTGATACATAGACGTGATTATTTGGATCATTGACTTCTGGGATGGGATATAAAGTAGTGATTGGACGACTCTGGAGAATATAAAATGTACCATTCACCAAACACCATTCGATATCTTGTGGGCAACCAAAATAAGCTTCAATCCGTCTTCCGATGCGCGCCAGTTGTAAAATGTGTTGTTCAGTAAGTGTTTGAGTCTTTTGCCTTTCCGGATCGATCTGCCATTTCTCCGTCCCGCCCTCTTTTAATGGATGGATAGCCACTTTTTTGGTAGCTATCATCTGATCGATGATTTCCTCTTCCTGAACTTTATAACAATCTGCCGATACCAATCCAGAGACCAGTGCTTCTCCAAGCCCAAAACTGGCATCGATTGATAGTACCTTTCGATTAGAGGTAATTGGATCAGCGGTATATACTATCCCTGAAGCTTCTGGGAAAACCATCCTTTGAATGATAATAGATATATACACTTCATTATGATTAAATCCATTTTGTATACGGTATATTACTGCACGATCGGTAAATAGGGAAGCCCAACATTTGCTAATATGCCGTAAGATTGCTTCTTTGCCGATGATATTTAAATAGGTATCTTGTTGACCAGCAAAAGAGGCGTATGGTAAATCTTCAGCAGTCGCACTAGAACGCACTGCATAAGCATGTTGCTCGCCAAACTTGGAAAGAGTGTGAGTAACTGTATTCACAACTTCGGAAGGAATTTCTACTTCCATAATGAGTTGTCGTATCTTCTTGCTGATTGCAGCAATTTGTTCTCGGTCTTCTACCTTTAACCTTGATAGTCGGTCCAACAAAGCACGATACGTTTCATTTTGGCTGACGGCTTTTTGAAATCCCTCTGTTGTTATACAAAATCCTTCTGGTACGTGTATTCCTTGAATTTTTGATAATTCCCCTAAATTCAAACCTTTTCCACCAACGAGCATAAGCTGAGTTTTTTCTATCTCCTGAAAATCCAGAACCGAAGCACTCATTCTACATCACTCCTAACCATTAAAGTACTATGATTTTAGCAGTAGGAAATGAGAATAAACAGTCTATATTTCCCTTTTTTTATATGCTATAATTAAAGTAGAAAGAGTACTATGCCAAAGTTCTTCACTTCTCTAAAAGATTAAAAACACCTCGTTTCATATGGTATTCATAGAACTGAGGTGTTTTTTTATTATTTATATTATAATTTATTGTTTTGTTTTCAGTATTAATGATTGGCTAACTAATTTCCGGTAACCTGCTTGGACTGGGCCACTTTCATTAAGTAATAGTGTTCCTCACGAGCCATGTGATCAGCCATTGAGGCAGTGAATGTACTTAATACCTCTGCACTGAGCTCCATTTCTTCCAATTCATGCAAAAAAGTTTTAAATAAACCTATTTCTACCTCCACGTCATTATTGAACTTTTTTAATGCGGGGAATGCGTTAACATTGGAACGTAAATAACCGGTCAGCTCTACTGCTTTTAAATAAAATTGATTAAAATGCTCTGTGAAAGCATGACTTTTCTCTTTTAAACGTTTCTCGACACCATCCATTTCATCATTAATCGCGCCCGCATGACCGGATGCATCCAGTAACCAGACAAGGTGATGATGTAATTCATGGAAAATAGGTGGTACCTCTCCTTGCTTCAGATAGCCTAATATTAATAAATACTCTTCCAATTCATTGACCATGTGATTCAAAAATGTAGGTGTCAAATGAATCCCCATTTGACCCGTCAAGTGCCGTTCAATAATGGAAAGCTTGAATTCTCTGAATTGCTTAGTGAGATCCTCCACCATAATCGAGAATGAAATGGCATTGGACGTATCAATAGCACTTGATTGGGCAAGCAATTGATCATACTGTGAGCGAAACATTTTGGCTTTTTCAATATCCTCAGTTTGTGATGGGTAAAGGGAATCATGAATAAACCGAGCGTGATCTCCGAGCACCTGCAGCCAAAATTGATGTTCAAACACAGCACTTTTTAAATAATTGGATTTCAAACCAGACATCCCCTTTTTTTTTGCAATGATGGTTTATTGTATTCGGCAAACAGGGGAAATATTAACGAAATACTCTCAGATTAACGTGTATGTTCCTCTAGTTAGTCTTTTTAATCTTCTATATTCTGCTGGTACAGACGAAGAAGAATTCCCACCATAATTAACCGGAACCATATCTGCTAAAGTAGTACCAATATCTTTCCACTTTTGTTTATATTGCTGACCGATATATATTTCCACTTCTTGAATAGTCATTGGCTTTTGTTTTTCAATGAAACATTCTAAAATAGCTTCATATAACGTCATGATCTCACCTTTCCTTATTTGTTCAGTAATTTATTTTATAGCGAGAAGCTACAATCTATGAATAATAATGAGAAAAAGACAGAATCCAATTCATTATTTGGATTTCTGTCTTTTTTTATCACTTTTTATTTAGGGAATTCCGATTAACTCTCTTCTGGATAAAACTCATAACGAAACCAGGAAAAGTTCGGATCACCAAAATCAGTATTGATTTGTTTCGTCTCACCCGGCTCCAATGAAATCACCTTATCATTAATTAAATTGTCGTTATCATCATAAATCGCAACTCTTATCTTCCCATGAAACTCCCGTTCTTTATTCTCTTCAAAAACCTCACTTAACCTCATCCTCGTTCCATGCTTTTACCCATAATTCATAAACTTGATTTTCGTCTAGAACAGTCAAATAAAAAACTCCTACAATAAGATTTTATACTATATTCAAGTTCTTTCGTGAAATACCTTCAATCATTCCACAAACTGGTCCTTTTCTTCTTATATCCTCTATGCATAGTATATTTCATTAGATAGCTGTTGAGGGGTGATTTTTGTACGCTATTAAAACCCTTTTTTGACATCAACTTTATTAGATAAAGGTTTATCCTTTTCTAAATTTTCAAGTGTGTCAACAAAACATTCTACCGCTTCTTTAGCAGTTGTCACAGCTGAAATATGTGGTGTAATCATCACGTTTGGGTGTTGCCACAATGGACTGTGTTGTGACAGTGGCTCCTCTTGAAATACATCAAGTACAGCAAACCTAACCTGACCAGTATCCAATGCATGTATGAGATCTAATTCACTAACAGATTCTCCCCTGCCAACATTGATAAAGCCGACACTCGATAAACCTGAAAAAATATCTTTGTTAATTAAATGCTCTGTTTTTTCCGTTAATGGCAAGGTATTAATCAGATAATTCATTTTATTCATTAATGAAGAATTCGAGTCAACTGTAAATACCTCTTTGAAATATTCCTTTTGTTCACCGCTCCATGATACTCCGTAAACTTCTACATCAAAAAAGGAAAGGACTTGTGCTATTTTTTGACCTATTTCTCCTGTGCCATAAATCATTACTTTTGAATCGTTTAACATCTTAGGTGTGGTAGGTTTCCAATGCTTCTCCGCTTTCTGTTGAAAGAATTGATCATGATACTGTAAGTCTTTTAGTATGTAGCTAAGGCAATACTCACTAATTCTTTCTCCAAACGAACAAATCGTTCTGGTTAAGATTACATCGTCATTCCATTTCTTTCTAAATAAGAAACTATCTACACCAGCACCTAGAGAATGAACCCATTTCACTTTACTATAGTCATAACTTGCTCTAGTTTTGAAAGATATAAACGCATCAGCCCAGTCTAAATCTTCCTCGCTTATTTCTTCTTCTGTCAAATAACGAAATTCCTTGTCTAATTTATAATCTTCTATCAGATTCCGCATTTCTTGATTCAAAGGGCTTACAAATAAAATATGGTTGATTTTCATTGGTGTTCTCCTTTCGATAATGAACGCCTTGTCAAAAGGGGCAATATACAATTCCGTTATCTAAGTATTATCCCCAATGACTAGGCTTTTCTAAATAACTTGGAAGTCTAGTACGTCCATCTCCTTTTGCTGAATTAATTTGAGATTGTGTAAGAAAAAGAGCACTTGTCAAATCAGCACTATATAACTTAGCATCTCGAAGGTCTGACCCGATAAAATCTACTTTTCTTAAATCACTATTGCTTAAATCTGCTGCTATCAATAGCTTCCCGCGAAAGTCCTCTCCTTTAAGATCTGACCCTTCTAAACTTTCCCCTATTAAATCATTTGTCTCCATTATTCTTTTATTTTTATTCATGAAGTCTTTCCGATACCATTGACTCGTCTTTTTCAACAGACTGTTGACAATGCTTCTATGTTCCATAATATTCAATTCTAGAATCTCTTTTGGATGCTTCTTAGTTAGTTTTACAGTATCATTATAAATTTGCTGAAGATGGTCATGTAAAGGTTCTGTTTCCATTATTATCAATGCTTGTTTGAGGTACCAAAGCATTTCATGTAGTTGCTGAACAATAGGAAACACAGCAAACATCTCTTCTGCATGTTCACTATCTTCACGCCAGTCTTTCCCACCATAGATAGTTTGTGAAACATGCTGACCTGCACCAAAGCATTCATACGTAACACAACCATTAAAGCCTTTGTCTTTCAATTGGTCATGAATGGAACACATATTATTGGAGCATAAGTTTCGACATGGTTTTCCACCATCTTTAGTGAAGGGAAAATCATGAGACTTACCAAATGGTAAAGCTACACAACATAAAGCAAAGCAGTTTTTACAATCTGATTTAAGATCATTTAGCATTTTCAATAGTTCCTCCATATTTTTGACAGTGAATTATTAATCATATTCTATCACACTATCACTTGAATGCCTTGAAAAGAGCAAAAAATAAGAAATCAATAAGGAATGAAAATGAAATGATTCTATTAACTTTATAGATTATAAGGAGGACAATAAATAACGGTAAACATTACCCCTACGTATTTAATGATGGATGGAAATGCAAGAAACGCAATCCAATATTATTAGGCAGCACGTTGAACAATCAAGACGGTTTCTGTAGTTAAAAGGGGAAGCTCAGGTGAAAATGCCTTTTCAAAAACAATCATTTTGCCCAGAATACGTCCGATACGGGATAAAGTAAAAGTAATCATACAAAATTTCAGGTCTGTTCCTGCTATGAATCCAGCAGAGCACAGACCTGAAATGTGTTTATAAACACTCATTTTATTTATGATGTTTTTACTTTTCTATATACTAGCACACCTACCCCAGTGATTAGGACGAGTGCTCCTAATAAGAGAAATGTATACATATTAGTAGCCGTATCCGGGAGACGCTCTCCTTCTTCTTGATTACTTTCATTACCAGAGCCTGCTTCATTGTTATTATCTTCTGAAGTTTCTTGGCCATTTTTTTCTTCGGAATCTACTTTATCTTCTTCATCTTCAGAACCTACTTTGTCAGTATCCTCGTCTGTATTTTCACCGTCACCTGATCCATCATTAGATCCGTTATTGTCAGTTCCTTCACCAGTGTCGCCGCCATCCTCTTGACCTTCTTCATCAGGAGTTCCATCATTGTCCTCTTCAGGTTTCTCAGGGGCTTCAGGTTCTTCCCCTAATAAGTCAGTTATGCGACCTTCGATAACCGGATCAACCACACCACCTAAATCTTCTACCATATAATCACGTAATTGTTCCCAGTCAATTTCACCGATATCTCTCACTCGTCCTTCATCATACGCTTGAGCAAAGACTTCAAAACCGTCTCCACCTTTACCAGTGAAATTGTTTGTTGTTACTAAATAAGTTTGGTCTAAATCAATATCCTCATATTCACCTTCCACTTCTACTTCCATCGTCACAATTCGGGATCCAGGTTCTTTAGTGCTATCATAGTTAAATTTCATACCAGCAACCTGTAAGAATCCACCGCTTTCTGCAGGTGCTTGTCGGACGCTGTGCTCTAAAATTTCTTTAATTTCCGCTCCTGTTAATTCTGCAACAACTGGATCATTTCCAAACGGTAATACGGCAATCACTTCTCCAACAGTAATAGGACCTTCATCAATTGCCGCACGGATTCCTCCACCATTTTGCATGGCAATCACAACTTCTGGATTTTTTTCTCGCGCCTTTGCTAGCATTGCATCAGTGATAAGATTTCCTAATTCTGTTTCATTTGCTCGAACACTAACATCACTATCACCTAAGCGGGGATTTGGAATATCTTTCATCGCCACTGCGCCTGTTTCTTGATTGGTTAGCTCATCTACTTCTTCTTTGTAGGAAGACAGTACTTCCTCAGCTTCTGGATCAGCTTCTTTTTCGTTAATATCGATTAGTTGACCTTCATATCCTACAACTACACCATTTTCATCAAAATTAACATCTAATTTACCCAGTAGCTGTGCGTATTGATGTGCCTGAACGATAACAGTTGGATCTTTTTCTGCTCCATTCTCATCTGTTGATACAACAACTGGTTCATCTAATCTGGTATGAGAGTGTCCACCAACAATGACATCAATCCCGTCGACACTTGCTGCAAGCTGTAGGTCATTTCCTATATCTGGTGTACTATCATAGCCAATGTGGTTTAATGCAATAATCTTGTCCACACCTTGTTCTTCAAAAGCTGCAACAGCTCGTTCGGCTTCTTCTATATAGTTTAAAAATTGCACATTTACCGGACTCGAAATATTCGCTGTATCTTCTGTCGTCAGCCCAAAAATACCAACCTGTTCTCCATTGACTTCTTTAATAATACCGTCATAGACAGATCCATTATCAGGTGAATCAGAAAATACATTTTCACTTATGTAAGAAGCCATAAATGGATCCCCTGAGAAATCAATATTAGTTCCAAGGAATGGGAACTGTGCCTCCGCTACAAATTCTGATAGAGACTCATGTCCATCTTCACCTGAACCCAAATCAAACTCATGATTCCCAAATACCATTGCATCGAAATCCATTAAGTTTAATAAGGCCAAATCAGCTTTTCCATGAAATTGGTTAAAATACAAAGTACCTGAAAAAACATCTCCAGCATGAAGTAATAGTGCTTCAGGATTATCAGCTCGTACTTCTTTTACAGCTGTTAACATTCGAGGTAATGGTTCTACATGTGCATGTGTATCATTCATATGCATGATTGTTAATGAAAAATCGCTGTCATCCTCTGCAGCCAATGTACTCGTAGGTAAGACTATCGTTAATACTAAGACAATAATAGCAACCATTCTGAAAGAAAAGCCGAATCTCATATTACTTGCCATATCATGATTACCTCCTAATTATTTTTTGTTTTCTACTAAATCTATTATGTTAAAACACTAGATGTAAGTATTACAGAACAAGTGACAACATCTACCTACTTTCATTCTAGAAATCTACTATTAACTTAGAATTAAAGTATCGTAAAATATATGTAAATCTATACCAATTATAAAGTCTTAGAATCGTTACGTAAATGATGACTTAGGAACAGATAAAGAAAAGGTGATCATCTCTAGTCACCTTTTGGTTTTTATAACCCCAATTTTGCATTTGAAATTGCCTGTATACAAAGTCCAAAATTGATTTAGGTAAAACTGCACTACACCAGATTCCATACTAACTGAGTTTCTTCATCTCAAGGTATAAAAATCCCCTCTTCACATAAAAGAAGAGAGGCATAAAATAATGAATTAATTCATATAACGGTATTCCATCAATTGCTTCAACATTTCAATCTCCTCTAATAGTTCCTTTCCAACATTGGTTTCTCTCACTTTCTTTCGTTCGAGTTCTTTGTCTACTACTCTTCTAACTGATAAAACATCTGCACCATTTAGCAGAACATCCTCTTTAGAATTAAAATGTTGGTGAGCAACTAACTGCATGCCAAATGAATTATATAACAACGTATACCCAGCAATACCAGTAGTTGACTGATACGCTTTGGAAAACCCACCATCAATGACAATCATTTTACCGTTTGCTTTGATTGGATTCTCTCCTTCTACTTCTTTAACAGGGGTATGGCCATTGATAATATGACCTTGATCAGGATCAAGATCAAATTCTTCCAACATTTTACGGCATACTTCCTCATCTTCTCTCAAATAAAAATAAGGATTTTTTTGTTCTTTATGTGCTTGTTTATCTGTAATGAAATAGCGCTCAAATGTTGTCATTGCACGTTTTCCAAACAAAGATGAATATTCCCCTGTCCAGAGATACCAAACCATGTCTGTTGCCAGATCATCTGTCTCTTCCAAATTCGCAAAAGCATGGCGTAAGTATTCTTCAAACTTATCCAGTAAGTCACGGCCTTTATAGGTGTTTCCTTCAATCTCCATCTGTTCCATATTTCCGTCTTCATCAACAGGAATACAACCATGAATTAGTAAATTGCCGTTATATCTTAAGTATAGATTTCCTTTTTTTATAAGAAACTTCATATGTCTCGATAATTTCTCCGAATATTGTACCGAAAGCAAGAGTTTATCGATTACCTCCTCTTCTTCCGGTAACAGTTTTGCCGGATTTTCTGGATCTACTGTAGCAAAGCAAGTATTTTCAAGTGAATATGTTTTTCCATAAATCGTTACCTGATTCTTCTCATAATCTACTTTCTCCAATAAAAGTCTTTCCGACATATTAAAGAATGGACGTCGTTTAATAATGGGACTTTCTAATTTAAATTGAATCATCGCTATCGCCTGATGAATTTTAGTAATTTGTAATGCCTCATCCGCTGATAGAGGTTTATCAGGATGCTCCTTCGGTCTGAAAGCAGGGTTATCATCATAGTATTTTTCAGCTAAATTTAATAATGGCCTAAGATTAATTCCATAAACATCTTCAATAATATCGAGGTTATCATAACGGGCACAAATACGAATGATATTGGCAAGGCAAACCTTCGAACCGGCAAAAGCACCAATCCATAGAACATCATGGTTTCCCCATTGGATATCTAGAGAATGATAATTAATGAGCGTATCCATAATTTTATCTGGGTCAGGTCCACGATCATAAATATCTCCTACTACATGAAGATGATCCACTACCAACTGTTGAATCGTATAAGCAAGTCCGGTGATCAGTTTATCCGCCTGACCTAGCGTAATGATCTGTTGGACGATTTTTTCATAATACGGTTTTTTGTTGGAGTATTTATCAGATTTATAAAGCAATTCTTCAATAACATAGACAAACTGTTCTGGTAATGCCTTGCGCAGCTTTGAGCGCGTATACTTAGAAGATGCGTATGGAATCAGTTGAATCATATCGCAAATAATTTTCTCATACCAGTTATGTAAATCGTGTTTATGATTAAAATTATTTTTGATTAATGTTAATTTCTCTTCAGGATAGTAGACCAAAGTAGCGAATTCATTAATTTCATCTTGTGACAATTTATCTTTGAAAATATCCGTTATTTTTTCTTTCACTTTTCCTGAACCATTTCTCAGCACATGTTGAAATGCATGATATTCCCCATGCAAATCACTGACAAAGTGCTCCGTACCTTTTGGTAAGTTCAGAATTGCTTTCAGGTTAATGATTTCGGTTACCACTTTTTCTTCACTGTCATATTTTTCAGCAAGTAAGTCTAGGTATTTCGTATTCAATGTGTAGATATCCCCTCTCCGTTATGTATCACGGCACTATTTGTGTCCGTAAAGCTCCATTATTGGCAGCCTGATTTTATATAGCATTATTGTAACAATTAATGCAACACATTTCTAGTAATCACTTTTTTAATACAACACTTTATCAAAAAATGTTGTGTTAAAAATTATTTCTCGGGAAATATCGGCATTACTCCTCAGCTATTTCGTTTCAACGTCGATTTGCGCTATAATATCATTCAGGAGGGGTTACATGTCGACATATACTGTCATTGGCGGTGGAATTGCCGGAGCTTCCATAGCCTATCATCTTGCCAAAACCGGGAATTCTGTTACTGTCTATGATCGCTATGATAAAGGACAAGCAACTACTGCTTCAGCAGGGATCATTTGCCCATGGGTCAGTCAGCGCAGAAATAAAAAATGGTACAGACTTGTTCAGGAAGGTGCTCGTTATTACCCGGATTTCATTCAAGAACTCGAGGAAACAACCGGGCAGTTTACTGGATACAAACGAAATGGAGCGATATGTCTATTTAAAGATGAGCGGATTCAGCAACTCGCATATGAACGGATTTCTGCCAAACAGGATGGATCACCTGAAATGGGAGATGTTTATAAACTGACAAAAGCAGAAGTGAAAGAAATGCATCCACATCTGACTGATTGTTATCCAGCAGTATTTGTAGAAGGAGGCGGGCAAATCCGTGGAGAAAGTCTGCTTTCAGCTTTAAAAGAAGGGATAAGCCTTCATGGTGGTAAATGGATACAACAAGCTATCAAGCCTGAAGAGGCAGAAGGTACTGTTATTTATGCTGCTGGTGCATGGGCTGGTGAGTATTATCAAACACCTTTAGTCCGTCATCAACGGGCAGAATTATTGCACCTCAAACTGGATGATGCATACCAAAGTAAAGAAACTCCCGTTGTGATGGGACTTGGACCAATGTATATTGTAGGAACTGATCATAATCAGTTTGCGATTGGAACAACACACGAGGATACCGAAGATTTTTCCATTGCCCCGTCAGAAGAAAATCAGCAATACCTTCATCATGAAGCAATGCGTTATTTTCCGGAAACTACTATCCAAGACCAATTTATGGCTGTAGGATTACGTCCTTTTACAAGGGATTCATTGCCGTATATTGGATGGACTGCAGATCATATCTTTTCCGTGAATGGTTTAGGTTCAACCGGATTAACAGCAGGACCAGTGATTGGCAGAGAAGTTGCAGCCTATCTAACAGATAAGGAAACAGTTTTAAACCTGGAGGATTATGCTTACCTTTAAGTGTTCGACAAGATAATAGCTTAGAAGGGACTGAATGATGCACAGATATCAATATTTTTTATCCATCAATTAAACTCACAAATGGGAGGTAAAAGTATTGATACAACATCTATATACGAAAAGACTGCACTTAAGGAAGATGACTTCTGAAGATGCAGCTAGTCTGTTTACCATTTGGTCTGACTCTGATGTAACAGCGTTTATGAACATTACTAACTTTACAACGAAAGAGCAGGCTGAGGAAATGATCTCTTTTCTCGACCGGTTGGCACAAGATCATAAAGCAATCCGTTTTACCATCATAGAAAGAAACGCTAACGAAATTATTGGATCCTGTGGATATAATTCCCTTGATTTCGAAAATAAAAAGGCGGAAATAGGCTATGAAATAGCAAAAAAACACTGGGGTAAAGGCTTTGCTCCAGAAGCAATCTCAACGCTTATGGATTATGCCTATAATAGATTAGATTTCCATCGTATCGAAGCGAAGGTAGAACCGGAAAATGTTAATTCGGTGAGAGTTCTAGATAAGTTAGGTTTTACTTATGAGGGGACATTAAGACAGTCTGAGAAAGCTAAGGATAAGTTTATTGACTTACAGATGTATTCTAAATTAAAAACAGACTAGAATATTTAAAGCAAACCTCAAAAGCGTAACGTTTTTGAGGTTTGCTTACTTTTTTCTTAGTGCATACCTTGTTGAGGTGCTTTTGTATAAGCTTGCAGCATATTATTCATATCTTGAGCGTCTAGTTTAGGTAGTTGATAATAACCATGTTTGTTTTGGTATAAGAAAAGTTCATAGCTCATTTCGATTATGTTCGGAACACTATCTGCAATAATACGACGCAATACCGGGTTGTTCATCTCTACTGCTGCCATAGTGAGTCCAGAAGCCATTGATTTAGTATGACCTAACATAAAAGAGGAAAAGCATTCATCCGTAAACTCATTAACAGACTGCTTTGGTTTTTTTGGTTGCCCAGCCTGAGTGCCGTAAGTAACCTCATTATTTTGCTGCATTTTGTACTGTTGTGTTGGTACTTGTGGATCTTGCCCAGTTTGGAAGCTTTCTACGATTGTGTTATACATTTGCGTAAGAAAGGACGTTTGGCGCTGCAGAATACCTTTTAATTCCTGGTCTTGAATATGTTGATCATACAACTGATACTGCTCCATCATCCCGATTAGGCCACCAATTAATTCATGGGAATCCATCATTTCATGTGCACCATGATTATGACTAGTCCCTTGGTTCGCCATATTTTGTGGCATTTGCGCATTGTTTTGCATCTGATTTTGATTTTGCACTATAAGTAACCTCCTGTATTTAAAATTCAAGTATATATTTTCCTCTTAGGGAACATTTATGTATATAATTTTTCGTAAAAAACAAAAAATCTCGTAAATGTGTTAATTACTTCTAAGAATCATTATCAACTTTTAGGATGATCAAGACAATATAAAAGTCCGGGAATCCCGGACAATTTTTACACTTCTTCAATTATCTTTTCAAGACTAGCTGTCCTATAATGACCATCTATCCCTGGTTTCGTAATCAAATAATCTAAAATTTCCTTATTCTCTAGCGATAATGTTGATTTTAAACCATGAATGATCATACTTAAATATTCTTTAGATGGTGTATGAAAAGGGACATCTAAATCCCAATCTGCAGTGAAAGTGACGATAGGGTAACCATCCTCTTCACCTAAAAACAAAATCGTTCCATACCACGAATCTCGTAATGTCTTGTATCCGCTCTCCATCAGTTTCTCTAAATCGATATGTATCTCCGCTCCGTTATTTTCCTGTTTAACTACATCCATAAATTGCTCTTCTGTTATTAAATATTTTCTACTGTATGTATGGAACTTTTCATCTTTGCTCAATCCGATAAATGCCACACCTTGTCTCTGCCAGCGCTGTGATTCTTTTGCAAAGTAAAGCGGATATGGCATGATATGTGTTCCTTCAGCGATTGGAAGGGATTTATCTCTACACCCTACCTCTCTTTTTTCCGAACCTTTAGGTCGTCCACCTTTGATATAACATAAAAACCTTTCCCTGCTTAAATTAGATCCATAGCTTGCATACCAGACATAGGACCTTTCTTTTGATATAGACAATATACTTCCCCCTAACATTATGCTTAATTTTTGCATGCTTTAACAAAAGCATCAAATATCCCTTGCATTGTTGCGTCTTCACTCGCCATCTCCTCAGGATGCCACTGAATGCCCATTATCATTGGGGAAGTTTTATCGACTCCTTCTACCGCTTCTATGATACCATCTGGGGCAATCGCTACTTTCTTTAGATTTGTTGCAAGCTGATCAATTGCCTGATGATGAATGCTGTTTACTTGGATACTTGAGCTACCAAGAATCTGATATAACTGACTCGGCTTATCGATCTGAATATAATGGGTAGGCTCTGGTCTTGCCGCTTGCTGGCTATGGTTGTTACTAGTCTCGATATCTTGTATGACTGTGCCTCCTAATGCAACATTTAACATGGTTGCACCTCTGCAAAGCCCCAGAATCGGTTTACTTTGTTTTTGTGCATATTTCACCAATTCTATTTCAGTAAGATCCCTTTTTTTATTGGTGTTTTCGATTTTTGTTGATGGATGCGCCCCAAACGAATTGGGATCGATATCTTCCCCACTACTAAGTATAATGCCGTTACAAATACTGACCCATACTTCCGCCATCACTTCTGGACCTGTGGGAATGATGATAGGAACTCCACCTGCTTGCATTACGGACTGAATATGCTTCTCATGCAGATTATAACTGGGAATATTGTTGTGACTAACAATTGAACACGTAATTCCAATTACAGGCTTGATCGATGGAACCATGTTGAACACTACCCTTCCATATTAAATACTTTATGCGCCGTTGTTAAACCTTTTTTATTTTGTAAAAAAAGTTAAAAATTATACTTCTGCATAAAGCCCATTTCCGTCGGTATGGGTTATGCTCTTAGTAGTTTACAGGCTGACCATCTACTTCTCGAATTTATACTTTATAAAATGCCATGAATGGTTAGTTGTTCATCATCGATTTTAAAGTGTCCTTGCAGTTTTGGATTGATCGCTGAAGACAATTTTCGATCTATTCTTTTTGTTCGATGATAATTTGCGGACCATGGCTTGCATCAATCGATTCCAAATGAATATATTGTTCAGGTCTTGTCATTCTTTTCATGATAATAAAAAACGCGAAAAACCTATGATATGCTCCCTTCTAAGTAGACAGATTAAAAAATAA
>NZ_WJID01000023.1:0-82123 GCF_010994055.1 Gracilibacillus thailandensis
AAATTAAAACCGCCGGTTCTACCGGCGGATACTTACTTAATGATGATCGACACCGCGTGATGATTATACAACATACAGCGGATCGGTTTTCATTTTTTCACCGCCTTAAAAACTCCATTGATCAAAGCCTCTCTTCATATACAGAAACTATACTTCGAAAAACAATACCGTAGTATATGTATAATTCCCTCCAAAAAGGAAAGGATGAAAAATAAAAATGGAAAAGTGAGGGAATGTTAGTGATTTGTCCGAATTGTCGCAGCAAGAATATCGGAATTATCGGTCCTGAGCAATATTATTGCTGGGATTGCTTCATTGAATTATCTGTCCAAAATGATATGCTGCATTTGCATGAAGTAGAAATGGATGGATCGTTAAGCTCATTAGATGATTTATTTTCTGATGAGGAAAGACGTGTAGAAAGGTAATGAAGTCCAATCAAGCCAAAATTCGTCTCGTTCTGCAACTGATTATTCTTTGCTTAGCAGTTCTGTTTCTCTATTTAATGTACATCCTGTTTCCTTTCTATAAGCACGTGCTTATTGTCATTTTACAGGTGTTGGCACCATTTTTAATCGCAGGATTAATCGCATATCTATTACATCCAGTTGTCGAAAAACTGCATCATTTTCGTATTCCAAGACCATTGGCTATTATTTTCATATATATCCTTTTTTTCGCACTTACTGGGTATGGTATTTATATATCATTTCCAATGTGGATGAAGCAAATACAGGAAATGCAACAGAATATCCCACAATATGTAGATGCTTATCGCACATTTATCTATGATATTTATGATCAAACATCATTTCTGCCAGAGGGATTTCATGATCATTTAGACCAACTCTTTGAAAATATTGAAACAACATTAGGGGAACAGTTTACCAACCTATTGAAAAATATCCCTTTGTTGTTTGATATTTTTGTCATGGTAGCAGTGATCCCCATTTTAGCTTTTTACTTTCTAAAGGATTATCAGAAATTGCAGAGAAGCATACTAAGAATGATCCCGCAAAAATATCAAGCTTTCACGAAAAAATTAGCACTTGACATGGAAGAAAGCCTTGGTCAGTATATTCGCGGTCAAATATTAGTCTGTTTTCTTGTAGGCTTAGTGAGTTACTTTCTGTTAAGATGGGTTGGGATGAATTATGCAGTTGTGTTGGCAACAATTATTGGTTTTACCAATTTCATTCCTTATTTTGGACCGATCATAGGAGCTATCCCTGCTGTGTTAATTGCATTTACCATGTCAACGAAAATGGTGTTTTATGTACTGTTGGTCGTGCTAGCAGTCCAAATAACAGAAGGTAATCTACTTTCACCATTTATAGTAGGAAAAAGCATTCACATACATCCTGTGTATTTAATTTTGGCATTATTTATTGCAGCAAAGACCGCAGGAGTGGTTGGGATGATTTTTGCAGTTCCATTCCTAGCTGTTGCTAGAGTAGCCGTGCCTTTAATGGTTAGACAAGTGAAAGCAATTGACAGATAGCCTAAAGTTATCTATAATATGCTAGCGAAGTTAAATAAATCAAAAACGATGAAAAACCTGAGTACTGGATTATCGTTTCAAAGAGAGGAATTTCCGTGGCTGAAAGAAATTCTAAATGCTCTGATTCAGGAAGCTAGTTTGAAGTGCAGCGAAATACTGCCGGTTCCATCACCGTTACAGATGTTAAGGTGACAGTCACGTTGACTGTAATTAGGGTGGTACCGCGGATATAACTCTCGTCCCTGCTGATTAAGGCAGAGATGGGAGTTTTTTTATTGGAAATTAAGCAAATAAACGGAGGCGATTAATCATGAAGCATTTAACATCTGCTCAAGTGCGACAAATGTTTTTAGACTTTTTTAAAGAAAAAGGTCATGGTATTGAACCTAGTGCATCATTAGTACCAAAAGATGATCCGACATTATTGTGGATCAACAGTGGTGTGGCAACCTTAAAAAAATATTTTGATGGTCGAGTAGTACCAGAAAATCCTCGTATTGCCAATGCACAAAAATCAATTCGTACGAACGACATCACCAACGTAGGCTATACAGCAAGACACCATACTTTCTTTGAAATGTTAGGTAACTTCTCGATTGGTGACTATTTCAAGGAAGAAGCAATCGATTTTGCCTGGGAATTTTTAACCGGTGACAAATGGATTGGCTTTGATCCGGAGAAACTATCGGTTACCGTACACCCGGAAGATGAAGAAGCATATGTGCTATGGCGTGATAAAATCGGCTTACCCGAAGAACGCATTATTCGACTAGAAGAAAACTTCTGGGATATTGGGGAAGGTCCTAGTGGGCCAAATACCGAAATTTTCTATGACCGTGGCGAAGGATATGGTAATGATCCAAATGATCCGGAACTGTATCCAGGCGGTGAAAATGAACGTTATTTAGAGATCTGGAACCTAGTGTTTTCACAGTTTAATCATAATCCGGATGACACATATACACCATTACCGAAGAAAAATATTGATACCGGGATGGGACTTGAGCGTCTAGTTAGTGTGATCCAAGATACGAAAACAAATTTTGAAACAGACTTATTTTTACCGATTATTAAAGAAACAGAAAAGTTCGCTAATACTAATTATCAAGCAAAAGAAGAAACAGATGTGGCATTTAAAGTGATTGCTGACCATATTCGTACTGTAACATTTGCGGTGAGTGATGGCGCATTACCTTCAAATGAAGGTCGTGGCTATGTATTGCGTCGTCTCCTGCGTCGTGCTGTGCGCTATGCTAAACAAATTGGAATAGAGAAGCCGTTTATGTATCAGCTTGTTCCGACGGTAGGAGCGATTATGGAAGCTTTCTATCCAGAAGTGAAGAATAAAACAGACTTTATTCAAAATGTGATGAAAACAGAGGAAGAACGATTCCATGAAACATTACAGGAAGGCTTACAAATCTTAAACACGATCATTGAACAAGAGAAGGCAAAAGGAAATAAAGTATTCCCTGGTGAGGAAGTCTTCCGCCTTTATGACACGTATGGATTTCCAAAAGAGTTAACAGAAGAGTATGCTAGTGAAGCAGGATTTACGCTTGACGTGGCAGGATTTGAACAAGAAATGGCCAAGCAACGTGACAGAGCACGAAATGCTCGTCAAAAAGTCGATTCCATGCAAATTCAGGATGGCGTATTAAATGAAATCAACGCAGAAAGCTCTTTTGTAGGTTATGAATACTTACAAGCAGAAACAACGGTACTAGAAATGGTTGCTGATAAAGATCGAGTAGAATCTGTAACAGCAGGAAGTGAAGCATACGTTATCTTAGCTGAAACACCTTTTTATGCTGAAAGTGGTGGTCAGATTGCTGATAAAGGTACGATCTCCTTTGACGGTGGACATGCAGAAGTACAAGATGTACAGAAAGCTCCTAACGGACAAAACCTTCATCGTATATTGATTCAGGAAGGTACGCTAACAAAAGGACAGGCTGTAAAAGCACAGGTTGACAAAAACTCCCGTCAGTACATCATTAAAAATCACACGGCAACACACCTTTTGCATCAAGCTTTAAAAGATGTATTAGGGGAACACGTTAATCAAGCCGGTTCATTAGTAGCGAGTGAGCGTCTGCGTTTTGACTTCTCTCATTTTGGTGCGGTAACAGAGCAAGAAATTACCGAGATTGAACAGAGAGTCAACGAGAAAATTTGGGCTTCTATTCCGGTATCTATTAGTAATAAAGGAATTCAAGAAGCTAAAGAAATGGGGGCTATGGCCTTATTTGGCGAAAAATACGGCGATATTGTACGTGTAGTCCAAATCGGTGATTATAGTATTGAGTTATGTGGTGGTTGTCATGTTCAGAACTCTGCCGAAATTGGTTTATTTAAGATTGTTTCGGAAGCAGGAATTGGCGCAGGTACCCGAAGAATCGAAGCAGTAACAGCTAAAAGTGCTTATCAATATGTGAATGGTAAACATCAATTGTTACAAACTGCTGCAAATCAACTGAAAACAAAAGAAGATCAAGTACCTGAACGTATTGAACATCTATTTAATGACATGAAAGAACAAAATCGTCAAATTGAATCATTACGAGCCAAGCTTTCCCAATTAGAGGCTTCATCGATCCTTGATGATGTTCAAGAAGTAAATGGAGTAAACGTGTTAGCGAAAAAAGTGGATGTTTCTGATATGAATCAATTGCGTCAAATGGTAGATGAAATGAAACAAAAATTAGAATCAGGTATTATTTTGCTTGCTGCGGTCAATAATGACAAGGTACAGTTAGCATCAGGAGTTACCAAGGATTTAGTAGCGAAAGGGTATCATGCTGGAAATTTAATTAAAGAGACTGCTAAGATTTGTGGTGGAGGCGGTGGAGGCCGTCCAGATATGGCACAAGCTGGTGGTAAAGATGCGACTAAATTATCAGAAGCTCTTGCTTATGTAGAAAAATATGCGCAAGAGGTACAATAATTTTGGTAATTTTTATTAATAGAAGGTATAATAGATAGATACAAATCGTTGTAATATTATTTGGGGGTGCTTCCATGGATGGAATGGACAAGACAATGAAATTTGATTTTTCTGAAGAGCCCATTGAGCAGAATGTGGAAGAAGTGTTGTTGTTAGTGCATAATGCGCTCGAGGAAAAAGGATATCATCCAATCAATCAAATTGTTGGATATTTATTATCAGGTGACCCGGCTTATATTCCACGACATAAGGATGCACGAAATTTAATAAGGAGAATTGAGCGCGATGAAATCATTGAAGAATTAGTCAAGTATTACATTAGCGCCAATAACAAGAAATGACAAAAGTATTAGGACTAGATGTAGGATCAAAAACGATCGGTGTGGCGATCAGTGATGCATTAGGGTGGACTGCCCAAGGTTTAACAACGATTCATTGGCAGGAACCAGATTATAAATCGGTACAAGATACGTTTAAACAATTGATCGATGAACATACTATAGAAAAAGTCGTCATTGGCTTACCTAAAAATATGGATGGTTCAATCGGCTTTAGAGGTGAAGCATCGCAAGATTTTGCGAAGTTTATAGAAGATACCTTTTCAAAAGAGGTTATTCTTTGGGATGAACGACTCACAACATTGGCTGCAGAGAAGGTTTTATTAGAGGCGGATATGAGCCGTTCAAAACGCAAGAAAGTAATTGATAAGATGGCAGCCGTCATGATTTTGCAAGGTTACTTGGATAGTCAACCATGAAGGAGGATTACAAATGGCACTAGAAGAAAAAGAACGTATCATCATTCCTGATGAGAACGGCGAAGAACATTTATTTGAAGTTCTGTTTACATTTGATGTCGATCAGACACAAGAATCTTACGTAGCAGTAGTACCAGCTGAACAGAAAGAAGACGAAGAAGTAGAAGTATTCGCATTCCGTTACGAAGAGAAAGAAAACGACGATGATCTCGCTTTGTATCACATTGAATCTGATGATGAATGGGACATGGTCGAAGAAGTATTAAACACAGTAGCAGAAAACGATCTAACAGAATAAAAAGAACAAAACTGACTGGGGTTGCCAGTCAGTTTTTTATTGTTGTCGCATTGAATTCAACTGGTTACAAAGGAATGCTATGTCGCAATAAACAAATGCAATAATGATAAAAAGGTGAACTTTTTAAAAGAGGTAAGCTAATATATTTAGTATTCATCGAACTATGATAAACTAACTTCTTACGCGGAAAACTGTTGATTTGCACGGATAGATTTCCCTGTTAATTAACCTTTACACGGAAATCTTACAGCTTAATTTGGCTGTTTTCCTCGTGAAACGGGCTTTTCTCAGTTGATTCTAAAGTTTAACGGGTGCACTAAGTCTTTTTTCGTTTGGAAAGAGAGAATAAAATTGGTGCATCAACCGGATAACCTCGACTCCGACTGTCCACTTTCCTTTCTGTGGGTTTTGGCCCTTCAGCTAGCTTTTTTTTCGAGCCAAAATTATTCGACAATGTGGATCTTCATGTCAGATCCATTGTAGTGATATTTATTACTTCCTTTTTTTCCGTATGTTTCCCTTTTGCAAAATTTGTAGTATAATATATCGGGTGAAAGGGGAGACCTATATGAGTAATGATAAAAGTAAAGAAAAAGAAGAGAAAAACAACAAGTCTAAAAAGAAACTTACATATAAAGAAATTTCTCAAGAACGGGCGAAAGAAGCTAGTGTTGCACGAAGAATTATCTTAATTGTTTTTATCGTGTTAACAGCAGTTATCATAATTGGCGGCTTTAGCGGTTATAAGTACGTAAAAAAAGGTTTAACACCAGTTGATCCGGACAGTGATGAAACGGTCAATGTTACGATACCATTAGGATCATCAAGCTCAGATATTGCTAATATATTGGAAGATGAAGGTATTATTTCCAATAGTTTGATCTATCGTTTTTACGTTAAATTTAATAATGCTGCTGATTTTCAAGCAGGGGATTACAGTTTGTCACCTTCCATGACGTTAGCAGAAGTGACAGAAGAGCTGGGAACAGGGTCGCTTCAGCAAGAAGCACAATTACGTGTTACAGTACCGGAAGGTAGAAATATTGAAGAAATTGCATCCATCTATCAGGAACATGCAGGAATCGACAGTGAAGAATTTTTAGAAAAAATGACAGATCAGTCATATATCGAAGGTTTGATCGAACAGTATCCAAATGTATTAACGGAGGAGATCTTAGCAGAAGATATTATTTATCCATTAGAAGGATATTTATTCCCGGCAACTTATGCATTTTATACGGATGAACCTACTATCGATGATATCATTACCCAAATGCTCAATAAAACCAATGACGTTGTTGTTGCATACTATGACCAGATAGATGCACTAGATCTCTCCATCCATGAAGTGATTACTTTCGCATCTTTAGTAGAGGAAGAAGCACCATCTGAAGAAGATCGAAGAGAAATCGCGGGCGTGTTTAATAATCGATTGAAAGAAGGAATGAAATTACAAACAGACCCAACTGTTATCTATGCCCATGGAGAGCATATTTCAAGGTTAACGTATGATCATTATGAAATAGATTCACCATATAATACGTATCAAGTACAAGGATTACCAGTTGGTCCAATTGCTAACTTTGGGGAAAGCTCTTTATCTGCAGTGCTTGATCCTGAAGAAAATAACTACTTATACTTCTTAGCAGATTCAGATGGAAATGTACATTATTCCACTACGTATGAAGAACATCAAAACCTGGAAGATGAGTATATTCATAACGAGGAATAGCAAAGCAGGGGGAAACTGCCCCTGCTTTTTACCTTGTTTTAGAAGGGAATGACAAAAAATGAATCATACAGATGTAATCAAATATCTGGATACAATAACGCCAAACCAACCTGATTGGGTTTACCAATTAGAGGAAGAAGCGGAGCAAAATCATGTACCGATAATGGATAAACAAGGGATTGCTTTCATCCAACAATTGATTCGTCTCCATCAGCCAACCAAAATACTTGAAATTGGCACTGCAATCGGGTACTCTGCTTTAAGAATGTTAGAAGCAAAATCT
This sequence comes from Gracilibacillus thailandensis, assembly GCF_010994055.1. Taxonomy (NCBI): domain Bacteria; kingdom Bacillati; phylum Bacillota; class Bacilli; order Caryophanales; family Bacillaceae; genus Gracilibacillus; species Gracilibacillus thailandensis. The sequence continues at coordinate 7,519 of NZ_WJID01000023.1, forward strand.
GATGCCCAAATAGTCTCGATCGAAAGAAACCAGGAAATGTATGATCGGGCGGTAAAAAATATACAGGTGCAGAATCAAAAGGAACATATTGATGTTATTTTTGGGGATGCTTTAGAGGTAGATGAAAAAGTTGCAGCAAAAGGACCATTTCAAATGATTTTTATCGATGCAGCAAAAGGGCAATATCGCCACTTTTTCGAAAAATATGAACAAACACTTGCTGATAAAGGCATGATTGTGACTGATAACGTCCTTTTTAAAGGATGGGTTGTAAGTCCTGAAGAAGCGCCGAAAAGGTTACAAAAGCTTGCAAATAAAATCGATCAGTATAATCAATGGTTATTGCAGCATCCGGCTTATCATACTACTATTTTGCCGGTTGGAGACGGTGTGGCAATCAGTGTGAAAAAGTAAAAGTAGAGGTGCACAACATGAGTAAGAAAAAACCAGTTATAATCGGAGTTGCAGGTGGATCGGGATCAGGGAAAACCTCTGTAACAAAAGCCATTCAAAATCGTTTTACAGATCAATCTGTGCTTGTGATTGAGCAAGATTATTATTATAAGGATCAGTCAGATATTCCAATGGAAGAACGACTGCAAACAAATTATGATCATCCATTAGCTTTTGATAATGCTCTCTTAATTGAACATATTAAGAAGTTATTAGATCATCAACCAGTAGAAAAGCCGGTATATGATTACACAATCCATACTAGATCTGACGATGTGATTCCAATTGAACCAAAAGATGTTATTATTATTGAGGGGATATTAATTCTCGATGATCCTAAGTTGATGGAATTAATGGATATAAAGGTTTTTGTTGATACAGATGCAGATTTACGTATTATTCGTCGCTTATTACGGGATATTAATGAACGAGGAAGATCGATTGACTCTGTGATTAATCAATATATCCAAACCGTACGTCCTGCACATTTACAATTTATTGAACCTACTAAACGATATGCAGATGTTATTATTCCTGAAGGTGGACAAAACGTGGTTGCTATTGATTTATTAGCAACAAAAATCGAAAAGATATTAGAGCTTGAATAAAATCCAAAGGTTTCTAAATAGGCGCTCTGCGCTTTTCTTAAATACTATAAATAAAACTATTGAAAAAAATGAAAAAATTTGAGATAGTAGTGGTTAGTAAATAAAGCATTTACATAATGATAAATGCTGTAAAAGAGTGTTCTTTTTTAAGCAGATATCATAAAATGTAAAGGGTATTTGCATAACTGATTCAAAGCAGTAGATTGAAGGAGTGTAGGATCATGCCAGAAGAAAAAGAGTTTTACATGACAGAAGATGGTTTGAAAAAATTAGAAGAAGAATTGGAATATTTAAAGACAGAACGAAGACAAGAAGTTGTAGAACGCATCAAAATTGCTAGAGATTTCGGTGATTTATCTGAGAACTCAGAATATGATGCAGCTAAGGATGAACAGGCTTTTGTTGAATCTCGAATTGTACAAGTAGAAAATATGATTCGAAATGCAGTTATTATTAAAGATGAAGATGTAAACCCTGATGTTGTATCATTGGGTAGAACCATTACATTTCAGGAATTGCCTGATGGTGAAGAAGAAAGCTACACTATCGTTGGTAGTGCAGAAGCAGATCCTTTTGAAGGAAAAATTTCCAATGATTCTCCTATCGCCAAAAGTTTATTGGGTCACTCCATTGGAGAAGAAGTGGTGGTACCGACCCCAGCTGGTGATATGAACGTAAAAATAATTAGTGTACAGTAAGTTAGTAATAAAAATGGATGTCTGTTAAAAATAGACATCCATTTTTCATTAATGAATAATATAGTGATATGAAGCTAGTTTCTCGCTCCTAGGTTAACACGCATTACATGTTAGAAGAAAATAATAATGGTTTAAGTTCTTTTTCAATGAAATATTCTTTGTTCTTAGCGAGTATAAATTGAAAGACAAGCTCTTCCGTAACTGAACAGAATTGCAGCGTGGTGTCATCGAGAAAATGAATAAATAAGACCTGGTTCTCTTTATCATAGCTAATCGATTCAAAGGTAGTTAGTTGCCATAAATTGCGATCAAACGTAGTCGTTCTCAACATAGCACACGCTCCTTACTTTTTCTTTCATTTATTATATTCCATATCTATGGACAAACTCCTGCAAGTATGACAAAAAAAGAAAAAAATCGATCGATTTTCCTAAAAATAGGGCTTGTCATGGTGAAAGAAAATAATTTTTAGTATAATTACGATTGGGAGGGTGGAAAAATGGCGGATGAATTTGGAAGAATTACACGAAAAGATAGGTTTGAGAAAAAAAGAACAAACACAAAAGCTATTACATGGTTAAGTATTGTTGGTGGAGTCTTAGTTATTGTGATCATTTCACTTATTGTTTTTGGTGGAGGTGATCCAAACGAGCCAGTAGCCAATGATGATGATGAAAATAATGATACAGAAGAGATCCAAGATCAGGATCCGGATGAACATACATTAGCAGAAGACCAGGATGAATCGAAATTGGAAGTGGAAGAGGAAGAATTGGAAGTAGAAGAGAATGAAACAGAAGAAGAGGAGAAGGAACAAAATAACGAGAGTGTTCAGCTTAATGAAGTAGAATCAGATAATGAAAATGTTAGTTATGCATATGAAGGAAATTGGGAGCCAATTGGTACGGAACAAGAAGAGCCTCATACGACAACATTTGAGAAAGAAACGGTTGACTGGCAGGAAATGATGAAAGCTGTGGAAGTAGCAACAAGTATTCCGACAGATGAACAGGTTACCTGGTGGTTTGGCCGAGCTGGAGATCAGAAGGTAGAAGCAACTGTTTCACCTAGATCAAATCAGTCTGAAACGTACCGCGTGACAATGCAATGGGTGGAAGAACAAGGATGGCAACCACTCTTAGTGGAAGAACTAATTGAAAATAAATACAACGACAACTCGAGTGATAATGAAGATGAAACAGATGAAGAAACAACAAGTACAGAGTAGGAGGACGAAACATGATTGGTATCATCGGCGCAATGGATGAAGAAGTAGAACTACTTAAGGAGAAAATGGACATAACAGAAACAGAGAGAATTGCCAATAGTGATTTCTTTGTCGGTAAATTAGAAGGAAAGGACGTAGTATTATTAAAATCAGGTATCGGCAAAGTGAATGCTGCGATTGCTACGACTATTTTATTTGAAAGATATCAGCCTGACTATGTGATTAACACTGGATCAGCAGGTGGATTTCATCTCGATCTGGAAGTAGGGGATATTGTTATATCTACGGAGGTAGTACATCATGATGTAGATGTAACTGCATTTGATTATAAGTATGGCCAAGTTCCGGGCTTACCTGCATTATTTCAAGCAAATCCAATATTAATCGAAAAAGCTATGCTAGCCGCCAAACAATTAGATGGGATAGAAGCAATGAAAGGCTTAATCAGTACGGGAGATGCATTTATGCAAGACGAAAAGAAAGTTCAATTCGTTCGTGAAAAATTCCCAGAAATGATTGCAGCAGAAATGGAAGCAGCAGCGATTGCCCAGGTATGCTACCAGTACTCCAGACCATTTGTTATTATTCGAGCACTATCAGATATTGCGGGGAAAAACTCTTCGGTATCATTTGATACCTTCCTTGAAAAAGCAGCGACAAATGCAGCGAAGATAATTATCGATGTTGTTAGAAATACGAATAAGGAATAAGAAATAGCTGTCGAAACTTCGACAGCTATTTCAGTTCATTACGGTAATACTCATGAAATACTTTCATCAAAGCTCTTTTTTCAATACGGGACACATAACTGCGCGAAATATTTAACTTTTTGGCAATTTCTCTTTGTGTTAATTCATCTGTCTTTCCTAATCCAAAACGGTCAATTATCACTTCTTTTTCCCGTTTATCTAACACACGTAAGTATTTTTGAATCTTTTTTAATTCCATATGCAATTGAATCGCTTCGGTAATATCTTCGTTCTCCGCCTCTAAAATATCAATCAGACTGATTTCATTTCCTTCTTTGTCTTGACCAATCGGGTCTTGTAATGATACATCTTTTTTTGTCTTTTTCATTGCTCTTAAATGCATGAGAATTTCGTTTTCGATACATCTTGCGGCATATGTGGCTAATTTAGTCCCTTTGCCACTGGAATAGCTCTCTATGCCTTTTATAAGGCCAATGGTGCCAATCGAAATTAAATCTTCAGCATCTTCTCCGGTATTTTCAAACTTCTTAACAATATGTGCTACTAATCTTAAGTTGTGTTCAATTAGTTTGTTGCGAGCATTTTCATCGCCTTCCTGCATTTTTTTAATCATTTCCGCTTCTTCATCAGCTGGTAGTGGTTGTGGAAAGGTATTGTTTTTTACATAGGCAACGAAAAATAAAGCTTCTTTAATAATCGCCAAAATCCCGAATAATATTGACAATATGACACCTCCTAGACAGACAGTAGGTATTCGCCCATATTTCATCTTATGCCGAACGTTTGTCCATTGTGTCATATGGACAAGTATAATTTTAGTTGTTTTTTCTAACGGAGTGATTTTTTTGTCCATTATAAAATCCATATAAAAAGCCTTGTGATCCTTATCGGATTACAAGGCTACAAAATATCACTCATCTTTAAAAGAATCTGCATAAGCGTCTCTTGTATTGCCATCATGTGACCAAGGCTTCACACCAGTTGTATGTGCTGCACGTCCGATCATATGAGCAGAAACAGGAGCTGTAAGCAAAATAAAAATAATTCCTAATATTAACTTTCCACTTACAATCCCGTGCTCGACATATAGAAAGATAAACGCACCGATCATAATACCGGAAATCCCTAACGTTGCCGCTTTAGTGGAGGCGTGCAGACGGGTGTATACATCAGGGAAGCGAATGACACCAATAGAGGCCGATAACACGAAAAATGTTCCGATCACAAGAAATAAGATAATAATGATTTGCATGATGAATTCAATCGTCGTCCCTGTCAATGATAACACCCTTTTCTAAATATTTTGCTAAAGCAATCGTTCCGATGAATAATAAGACGCCAATTAATAAGATAACATCATTTAAACGTGTAGTGACAAGTAAAATCGCAACCAGACCAGCCATCCCCATCAAGTTAATCCCAATTGCATCCAATGCGACAGCTCTGTCTGGGTTAGTAGGTCCCTTGACCACGCGGTATAAAAGTAAGGAAATCGATATGGTGATGACAATCATACAAACGATTGTAATCATATTAATGATATCATTCATCTTGTCACCTCCATAATCGCTTTTTCAAATGTTGTTTTAATAGCTTCAATTGCTGTTTCGTTATCATCTATATCCATTGCATGAATATAGATAGTATCATTATTCTTTGAAACAGCTACTGAAAGTGTTCCTGGAGTGAGCGAGATTAATGATGTTAACATCGTAATTTCCCAGTTGTTTTTTAAATCAGTAGGTAAAGCAAAAATGCCAGGCTTATAATCTTTTCGTGGCTTGTATACCCACCTTAATATGTCAATATTAGATATCAATAGCTCTTTTATAAAGAGGAACACCAGTTTAATCATTTTCCAGACGCGTTCCAAGTAAAACGCATCTGGAATAAACCTTCTTAACATAAATAACAGTAATGCCCCAATTATATACCCAGTCAGGAATGATACAAATGTATATGTCTCACCTAAAAACATCCACATGATCGCGATAACTAAATTTAAGATTATTTGAAGAGGCATAATGATTTACTCCTTTAAAATAGATTCAATATAGTTTTCTGGATTCATCAAGTACTCCCCGATTGATTCAATACTTGGGTAAAACCATTCAGCACCAACTCCGAGTATTATCGAGAAAAAGAGCAGAAATGCTACAGGCATGATAAATCCTCTTGCTGCCTTTCTATTAGGGGTAATCGATTCGTCTTTCTCTCCCCAAAAACCACGAACAAATATCCGAATTACAGATAGCAAGATCAGCAGGCTTGATCCAAGACCTATGATTGCAATGATAATTCTGTCCGCTTCCATTGCACCTTGTAATAAAACAAGTTTTCCGACAAACCCGCTAAATGGTGGGATTCCTGCTAGTACAAAGGCGGAAATAAAGAACATCCACCCGAGCAGTGGGTAATGATGGATTAATCCCCGTATTTTTCTTAAATCACTAGTACCAACAAGGTATGCTACGGCCCCAACTAATAAAAATAGCGCTGCTTTGATGATCATATCATGCACTAAATAATATACAGTCCCACTAAATCCGGTACTGTTATACACTCCGATACCGACGAGCATAAAACCGACAGCAGGAATGATGTTATAGGCAACAACAAGTTTAATATTGTTGGTTGATAATGCACCTATCGCACCGAAAATCAAGGTGAGGGCCGCAATCCAAATAAAGAATTCGTGTGTTACATCACGCTCATGTACAAATATTAAGGAAAATACACGTAAAAGCGAATAAATCCCGACTTTAGTCAATAGGGCACCAAAAAGGGCAGAGATTACCGGATTCGGTGCAATATAGGGTCTTGGTAACCAGTAATAAAGCGGGAAGAGAGCGGCCTTTGTACCAAATACAAAGAATAATAAGATACCGATCGTAGTCAGAATACCAGTCTGTTCAACTTCTCCAACACGCTCTGCTATTTGTGCCATATTTACTGTTCCGACAACGGAATATAAGAATGCGATCGTTGTAACAAACAACATCGATGAAAATAGGTTAATCAACACATACTTCATTGATTCCCGTAACTGTACTTTTTCCCCACCTAAAACAATCAATCCGTAAGAAGCCATTAATAATACTTCAAAGAATACGAATAGGTTAAACAAGTCACCTGTAATAAACGCACCAGATACACCGGAAATCAAAAGGAAGTAAAACGTGTAGAAATAAAATTCTTCCTGTTTTTGACTAAGTGATTGAGGTGCATAGAAGATACATGCAATTGCGACAATATTAGTAGTTAATACTAGCGTCATGGATAACATATCTGCAACTAAAACAATTCCAAATGGTGCCATCCAGTCCCCAGATTCTAATATAACAGATCCGTTTTGATGAACATAAAATAAAATATACGCAACTACACCCGTATTGATCAATGTAAGTACTTGAGCATATACACGCACTATTTTCAACTTTTTATGAAACAGTGCGGCAAGTACACCAGCAATCAACGGTATGACAATTGGTAAAGCTGCTAAGTTACTAATCATTTTCGTTACCCCTCAATTTTTCCATATTGTCTGTTCCATTCTCTTTAGACGCTCGATATGCGAGTACTAATAAAAGACTTGTTACACCGAAACTGATAACAATGGAAGTCAGAATCAGTGCTTGTGGTAATGGATCTGTATAATTCTCAATGTCGTAATTGAGAATAGGGGGAGCACCTGTTTTTAATTCCCCCATTGTTAATATAAATAGGTGTGCACCATGTGAAATCAGTGCGGTTCCGATAATAATTCGAAGCATCTGTTTCTGTAACAAGTTATAAACTCCTGTTGAGAACAATACGCCTGCAAGAATCGACATGATTATTTCCATTTATTCTGCCTCCTTCTTGTTGCGTAATTTAATTAATCCGTAAATAGCAAACGCAGCAATTCCTAATACAACAATTTCAAATAAGGTATCAATGCCACGCATATCGACTAAGATAACGTTGACGACGTTATCCCCACCTCCAAGTTTATAAGAAGTTTCTAAGAAATAATCTGAAATTTTATCAAATAACTTTGTACTATGAGCAGAGATTGCTACTACTGTCATCAATGTACCGAAAGCAACAGAGATAACAATATTGATAAATTTTTGTGATGCTTTTTCTGTTCGTTCACGTAAGTTCGGTAAATGATAGAAACATAACAGGAATAATGCAACGGTAATGGTCTCTACCACTAATTGTGTTAACGCAAGGTCTGGCGCACGATATACTACAAATAATAAAGCTAAACCGTATCCGACAACACCTAATATGAGAATCGCTGCAATTTTATTTCTTGTAAAGATCGTACAGATAGCAGCAACAGCCATTGTTAAAGCAATTAATATTTCATGTACTGTAATTTCAGCAAGTCCAGTTGTATCGAAAGCAAATCCATCGGTAATCCATAGCACACCGAAGCTACACACTAAAATAGCAACTAAAATCAGTGCCATATAAAGACGTAGTGAACCGGTCATATACAGATTAGTAATTTTGGCAGATGCCTTCTCTGACTGATCTACTAAAAAGTCATAGACTTTGTTGAAGCTTAATTTGCCAGGGAAGAAGTTGTAAATGCTATTCCAAGATTTTCTTGTGAAAGCAAGTACTACACCAACACCTACTACAATCAATGACATGTAAAGTGGTGGTATCCAACCATGCCAGAATTGAATATGCTTTACTTCCATTGGCTGACCATAAATCGCTTCTGCGGTATGAGCAAGGAAAGTGCTATTCACCAGATTAGGGAAGATTCCAATGATAACAACCCCTAATACTAAAATAATTGGTGAAATAAGCATACCAATCGGTGCTTCATGTGGCTTCATCTTAAGCTGATCCAGCTTCTTCTCACCCATAAATGTTCCAAAAACAAGATACATGGAATATACAAATGTAAAAATACTACCAAATACAGCTAAATATGGAATGGCTTGCGCCAAGAAATTTGCAAAAGGTATTGATGATTCATGGATTTCTAGTGTTGCTTCAAAAAACTTCTCTTTACTATAAAATCCGTTTAAGAATGGTAATGGGACACCTGCCATAGAGAAAGTGCCAAAAAAAGCTAAGGTGGCAGAAATAGGCATCAAAGTAGCTAATCCCCCTAAACGGCGAATATCACGAGTACCTGTTTCATGATCGACGATACCTGCAATCATAAATAAGCTACCTTTAAATGTAGCGTGGTTTAGAATATGGAATACAGCAGCAAATATCGCTACACTTGTGCCAAATCCTAGCATCGACATAATCATACCCAACTGACTGATCGTAGAAAAAGCAAGTATTCCCTTTAGATCCGTCTGACGAACCGCCATATATGAACCCCAGACAAGCGTCAGGATTCCGATTCCACTGACAAATACGAAAAACCAATCACTACCTGAAAAGATTGGTGTAAATCGAGCAACAAGGAATATCCCCGCCTTAACCATGGTGGCAGAGTGCAAATACGCACTTACTGGAGTAGGTGCTTCCATTGCATCTGGTAACCAAATGTGAAAAGGAACTTGAGCAGACTTTGTAAAAGCCCCTAATAATACTAGCGCTAAAATTAAGCCAAAATATTCGCTAGATAGAATTACATCTGCTTGTTCCATCATTGCTTGAATACTTGTAGTTTCGGTTATAATAGATAACAGGATAAAACCACCAAGCATACTTAAACCACCAAACACGGTAATAAGCATGGATTTCAAAGCACCATATCGAGATCCTTCTTTATAATTCCAATAACCAATTAACAGGAATGATGAAATCGAGGTAAGTTCCCAAAATGAATAGAGAACAAATACGTTATCTGATAGGACAACCCCAAACATGGCAGTCATAAAAAGCAGGAGATAAACGTAAAATTGATCCAATCTTTCTGATTTGTGTAAATAAAAAATGGAATAAAATGTGACTAATGTTCCAATTCCACTAATCAATAAGACAAACAATAAACTTAACCCATCCAAATAAAAATCTAATCCAATGTTGAGAGACGGGATCCAGTTGTACGATTGACTAACTGGTGAAAAGTCATTCCCTACATGTGGAACGAAATAAATAAATACTGCTAATGGAGCTAAAAGGACAAAGTAGCCAGTATGAATTTTTTCCTTCCATTTGCTAAAGAATGGGATAAAAATCGCCAGCAAAACTGGCAAAAATACTGCAAATAACATCTAATGATGATCCCCCTTATGAAAATTTATCTCGGCGCTAACTGTCCGTAATCCGGTAATTCAAGTAAGTATGTTAATGAAATGAAGTGAAGAATAACGGACACTAACCTTCCTGAAAAGTGTCGCTAACCATCAGTGGAGAACAAAAATCCGTAGATGGAAGTATCACTTTATCAATATGTAAGTTAATTTTGATGGTATCCTATTATATTCTAATCTAAAAATATCAAAGAATACAAGAGAGGAGTTCTTATCATCGGTGTTGCTAAAGTAATTTTGACGAGAAATATCCTATTTATATTATGCCAAAAAAATTTTTTTCTACTAAGGGGATTGAGAAATAAAAAAACACTTAGTCGGAAATACCGCCTAAGTGAGAATCCATTCTTATTTAATTCGGGAATTTGAGATAGTCCATTAAGGAACGTCGTCTCATCTCTTCTTCCATTAACTGTATAAATTCATAACTGAGTCTTAGTTCTGTAGCTTTTTTATAGGATTCAATTAGCAATTCATCCGATAAGTTTTCCAAGGCTTGTCCCTCCAATAGAGTAGGATGTCTGCTACATGTTATAGTTAATGTAGCATGAAATAGGAAAACGAACAACTGTTAACTTATCTACATACACCTGTTTATAACTTGTGTATAAAAAGTGGGAAACTATCTCAGAACTTGATAGGACAAGTGTGGATGATGTGAACAAAGTTATCCACAAGAAAAACTTTTGTAAGAAAATGTCGAACGATTTTACGAATACAGTTCAATTTTCCTATAATTATAAGACATTTTGTCATATTATATGATATAATTTCGATTTTGTAGGAGATATCTTTGAACATAAAGAGAAAATTGTTTATGATAGGAAAAGATATGTATATTCTGAAGAAAATAGTAGAGGTGGACCTAATTGCTGAAGAAATTTTTACCAAATGAACATGTGCAACGTGTTTTAGATATAACCCCAGCGAAACTTCGTGATATGGGAATTAAAGGTGTGATCACTGATTTAGATAATACATTAGTTGCATGGGATGTGAAAGATGCAACACCTGAAGTAATTGAGTGGTTTAAAGAGATGAAAGAAAACGATATAAAAGTAACGATTATTTCCAACAATGATGAAGAGCGAGTCAGTGTATTCTCAGAGCCATTAGAAGCACCATATGTATATAGTGCGAGAAAACCGCTCGTCCGTGCATTTAATCGGACGGCTAAACAAATGGGATTACCTAAAGAAGAAATTGTCGTAATCGGAGATCAGCTTTTGACTGATGTTCTAGGCGGGAATTTTGCAGGGTATCACACGATTTTAGTAGTACCGATAGTCGAGACGGACGGAAAGATAACTAGATTTAACCGAATGATTGAACGTCGAATATTAAACTGGATGCGTAGAAAAGGCATGATCACGTGGGAGGAAAAATGATGGAGAAGATTTTTTGTGAAGGCTGCGGAGCCGAGATTCAAACGGAAGATAAATCGAAATCAGGCTATGTGCCAAAGAGTGCGTTAGAAAATGAACAAATTATTTGTCAGCGCTGCTTCCGTTTGAAGCATTATAATGAAGTGCAAGATGTGGAATATACTGATGATGATTATTTAAGAATGATTAACCAAATAAGTGATACCAATAGTTTAGTTGTTAAAATTGTTGATATTTTCGATTTTAATGGCAGTTTTATTACAGGATTACAGCGTTTGACCGGAAATAATCCAATCATACTCATTGGAAACAAGGTAGACCTTTTGCCAAAATCGACAAATAAAAACAAATTGATTCAATGGATGAAGAAAACTGCGAGCGATTATGGTTTGAAAGTGCAGGATGTCTTTCTAGTGTCAGCGGCAAAAGGTCAAGGCTTTGATAAGGTTGAAGAAGAAATCGAAGCGAGAAGAAACGAAAAAGACGTCTATGTGGTCGGTTGTACGAATGTTGGTAAGTCTACTTTCATTAACCAATTGATTAAACGATCCAGTGGAATAAAAGATGCGATCACTACTTCCTATTTTCCGGGGACTACGTTAGGGTTTATTCAAATACCATTGGATAGAAAATCTAACATGTACGATACACCTGGTGTTGTCAATCGCAGACAACTTGTCCACTATGTTACAGATAAAGATTTAAAAGTGATTACACCTAAGAAAGAAATTAAGCCAAAAATATATCAGCTACAAGACAAGCAAACGCTCTTTTTCGGCGGTTTTGCTCGCTTTGATTTTGAAAAAGGACTTAAACAATCCTTTGTTTGTTACTTCTCGAATCAACTGATGATTCACCGTACGAAACTCGAACATGCAGATGATTTTTATGATAAGCATGTCGGGGATTTATTAGAACCACCTAGTCCAGAGACACTTGAACAGTTGCCGCCTTTAGAGAAACAAAGTGTAAAAATCCCAAAAGATAAAACAGATATCGTCATACCAGGTCTTGGTTGGATTACTGTACCTGAAGGAGGCATAACCGTTTCGGTTCATGTACCGAAAGGGGTGCAGATCTCATTACGTCCTGCTTTAATTTAGTAGTAAAACTTATCAGGTGTCCGCGATAAAGACGGAAGGGGAGAAGTCATGTTATATAAACTTGGATTGATCGGCCATCCAATTAGTCATTCACTATCACCATGGATTCACCAACAATTTTTGGATTTAGCTGAAGTAGATGGGGAATATAAATTATATGAAGGAGACCATGAAGCACTGCCGGAGGTATTAAAGCACCTAAAAGAAATCGGAATCGATGGCTTTAATGTCACCGTTCCATATAAACAGGTCATTGTAGATTATTTGGATGAAATTGATAAAGATGCTGAAATTCTTCGTGCCGTAAATACGGTCGTTAATATCGATGGAAAGTGGAAAGGCTATAGTACAGACGGGGAAGGATATGTTCGCTCACTAAAGGAGCCGTATCCTAACCTTTTAAATCATGAGACAACTGTGTTATTATTAGGTGCTGGTGGAGCGGCACGTGGAATTTATCGGGCGTTAATGGGGCAGGGTGTTGACACCATTGATATTGCCAATCGTTCTCACGATAAAGCGAAAGACCTATTGTCATTACGCCTTGGTGATGTGAACTCGAACGTATTAAGCTATCAAGAAGCAGAGCAACAGCTTGCGAAATATGATTTAATTGTTCAGACAACCTCTGTCGGAATGAAACCGAATGTAGAAGGTCAAGTCATTCAACTTGATCAAATAAATAAAGATGCGGTGGTAAGTGATATCGTCTACCAACCGATCACAACACAATTGTTACATGATGCAAGTGAGCGCGGTGCCAATATTCATCATGGGCACGCAATGCTGTTATATCAAGGACAATTAGCATTTGAAAAATGGACAGGAAAAAATCTTGATGTCGCACATTTAGTTGATAAACTGGAAAATAAATTAAGAGGTGAATAATTTGAAATTAACCGGAAGACAAAAGCGCTTTTTACGCGCGGAAGCACACCATTTGAACGCAATCTTTCAGGTAGGAAAAGATGGTGTCAATGACAACATGATTAAACAAATTAGCGAAGCATTGGAAAAACGTGAATTAATTAAAGTTTCCGTTCTACAAAATTGTATGGAAGATAAAGATGATGTGGCAGAAGCAATTGCAGAAGGTACTGGAGCTTATATTGTGCAAATCATTGGAAATACGATCGTGTTATATAAAGAATCAGAAGAAAATAAGAAGATAACGTTACCGTAAAAGAAGGTGGGAAGCTTGAAAAGAATAGGGTTGTTTGGAGGTACGTTTGATCCGCCTCATTATGGGCATCTGCTAATGGCAGAGCAGGCCTATCAGCAATTAGCGCTTGATGAGGTCTGGTTCATTCCGTCCTATCAACCGCCACATAAAGAAGAGGCCAAAACAACAGCCAAAGACCGCGTCGACATGACGAAAGCTGCTACTCAAGGCCACCCTGCTTTCCATGTTATAACGTTGGAAGTGGAACGTGAAGGTAAATCATACACATTAAATACAATTCAAACATTGAAAGAACAATTTCCTGCTTATCAATTTTATTTTATTATTGGTGGCGATATGGTCGAATATTTACCAAAGTGGCACCGGATTGAAGAATTGGTGGAGTTAGTTACTTTTGTAGGTGTGAATCGTCCGGGATCAACAACGAATTCGCCATATCCTGTAGAAAAGGTTGAAATGCCGTTAATTGACATTTCTTCTACCATGATTCGTAAGCGCCTCAAGGAAGGACAATCGATCCGATATTTAACGACACCAGAAGTAATCGCAATTATTAATAAATACGAGTTATATTCATAAAATGTAATAATCCTTTTTCTAACAAAAAGGGAGAGTGTAGAAAATTGCAAAGAAAAGAAGCACTAAAAATAGTAGAAAAACAACTAACGAAAAAACGGTACGAGCACACTGTACGTGTAATGGAGACAGCGTTGGAACTGGCAAATCATTATGATGTCGATTTAAAAAAAATAGAGCTTGCAGCTATTTTTCATGATTATGCCAAATATCGTCATCCAGAGGAAATGAAACGATGGATTATCGAAGAAAAATTACCTCAAGATCTGTTGGATTATCACCAAGAATTGTGGCACGGTCCTGTTGGATCCAAGATGATTGAACGGGAAGTGGGAATTTGTGATCCAGAAATACAAAGTGCGATTTATTGGCATACTACAGGTAAACGATATATGTCACGTATGGATCAAGTGATATTTATTGCAGACTATATTGAACCGGGGCGGGATTTTCCAGGAGTTGATGAGGTTCGAAATATCGTCTTTGATGATATTGAGCAAGCATGTTGGATGGCAGCACGAAACACGATTAGCTTTTTGATGAGTAAAAACCAGCCGATCTATCCAGATACATTTCAATTATATAATGAAAAAATAGGGAGGAACATGAATGGAAAGTAAACAATTAGTCGATTTAGTTGCAAAAGCGTGTGATGACAAGCGAGCAGAGGATATCGTCTTATTAGACATGCAAAATGTTTCCTTAATTGCTGATTATTTTCTAATCTGTGAGGGGACCAATGAGCGCCAAGTCCAAGCAATCGCACGTGAAGTGAAAGATATTGCAGATGAACAAAACATTGATGTGAAGCGGATGGAAGGATTCGAGCAAGCAAGATGGGTACTTGTCGACTTGGGAGACCTTGTTTGTCACGTATTTCACCGTGATGAACGCCAATATTATAACATAGAAAAACTTTGGGGAGATGCTCCTCAACTAGAAGTGAAATTATAAAATGGCATATTCCAAATTAGCATATATTTATGATGTATTGATGGATGATGCCCCATATGATCAATGGCAATCATTTGTCGAACATTTTTGTAAGCAAGGGAAGATGCTAGACCTTGGTTGTGGGACCGGGAGGCTAAGCCATCAATTTGCGGATTCAGGTTTTTCCGTTACAGGTGTTGACTATTCTGAAGATATGCTTGCGTTTGCCCAGGCCAATACATCTGGTGTCCAATATATTCAACAAGATATTCGTCTATTACAAGGATTAACTGAATTTGACATCGTCGTGAGCCTCTGTGATGTACTTAACTATATTACTACTACAGATGAGTTGGAAAAAGTATTTACAAATGTAAGGGAAAGTCTCGTAAACGACGGATTATTTATATTTGATGTCCACAGTTTAAACCATTTTAATGAGAATATGGTCGGACAAACATTTGCTGAGATTTATGATGATATTTCATATGTTTGGTTTTGTGAACAAGGCAGAGAATATGGAAGTGTCGAACACGATCTTACCTTTTTTCTGTTGAACGAAGAGACTGGTCAATACGAACGCTTCGATGAACAACATTATCAACGAACGTTTCCCGTTGAAACGTATAAAGAACTACTTGAAAAAACGGGTTTTCAATCTGTCACGGTTTATGGAGATTTTTCAATTGAGGAAGCAGAAGAACCCGAAGAGAATCAGCGCATCTTTTTTGTATGTAAGAAGAGATAAGCCACATATGGTTTATTTCTTTTTATATGGAAAGTATAAAATAAGCGCAATGACAGTGTTAAGTGAAGTAGTTATTTTGATATGTTTGATTTATATTTGCACCGTTCCGATTAATTACTTCATGCTATTATTGTAGAGCAGTTCTTAACGATCGCCGCGCTTTTCCACTCCTGTAGGATTTGTTTGTCCTATAGATCCACTTTTTCGAGCGGGTTTGGGGAATCATAGTTCAATCATTTGACGTTTGTTACCAATATCAGTTATTTTTACTATGTGCATGAAAGTACAATATGCCAATTACCTTCTAAAGGAGGAAAGAATAATGTCAAAACGTATTTTAATGGTAGTTACAAATCACACAACCATTACAGATGATCATAAAACAGGATTATGGTTAGAGGAATTTGCTGTTCCATATTTAGTTTTTAAAGAAAAAGGTTATGATGTCACAGTAACCAGTATCAATGGTGGAGAAGTAGCATTAGATCCTAACAGTATAGAAGATAAGCCAGAATGGAAAGAAGCAGAGGAAGAATTAAAATCAACAACTAAACTAACCAGAGAACATGCCAGTGGTTATGATGCAGTATTCTTACCAGGTGGTCACGGTACGATGTTCGATTTTCCTGATAATGAAACCCTACAATATGTATTACAACAATTTGCTGAAGATGATCGTGTTATCGGCTCTGTGTGTCATGGTCCTGCAGGAATTGTGAATGTTACTTATAAAGATGGTACACCACTAGTGAAAGGTAAGAAAGTGACAGCATTCACGGATAGTGAAGAAATGGAAATGCAATTAGACCAACATATGCCATTCTTATTAGAAAGCAAAATCCGTGAAAAAGGAGCGGATTTCCAACAGGATAAAAACTGGTCTGACTTTTCTGTCCGTGATGGCAACTTGGTTACGGGGCAAAACCCGCAATCAAGTCGAAGTACTGCTATGAAAGTAATAGAGGCACTGGAAGCATAAATTTAAAAATGGGACAAGTTAACCACAACTTGTCCCATTCGTTACAATTTTATGTAAGCGATAACATAAGGAGGGAGGGGGATTACATGAAGTCGATGTCAATAGGAAAGAGGGACCACCGTATTCGCGAATATGTTACTCCGAAGAGGATTGTATGGAAAACAGCAGATGCTGCATTTGAAAACGAAGAGTTATTATTACAAGACAAAGATTCCCAGGTACTTATTACACCTGACAACCCAGTCATCATAAGAAACGATGGTATAACCCCGGGAATTTTACTGGATTTTGGACTCGAACTTCATGGTGGAATCCAATTAGCAATCTGGAATTGTGTCAAAAAGGGAGAACTGACTAAACGTGCAAAAGTTCGTGTTCGATTTGGGGAATCTGTGATGGAAGCAATGAGTGAAATCGGCGGAGAGACGAATGCTACCAATGACCATGCAATACGTGATCAGATTTTAGATATCAGCTTTTTAGGAATGAATGAATTTGGTAATACCGGCTTTCGATTTGTTCGGATAGATTTATTAGAAGAAGATTGCTTTATCCAAGTTAATACGATCAAGGCGATATTCTATCATCGTTATCTGCCTTTAAAAGGATCATTCAACTCCAGTGACCCATTGTTGAATCAAATTTGGGATACAGGAGCTTATACTGTTTACTTGAATATGCAGGATTATATATGGGACGGAATAAAACGAGATCGTATGGTGTGGATTGGTGACATGCATCCGGAAGTTGCTACTATTCAAGCAGCATTTGGTCCGGAAAAAATTGTTCCACAAAGCTTAGACTTCGTTAGAGATCGAACAACATTACCTGATTGGATGAATACTTTCCCGAGTTATTCTGCTTGGTGGATGATCATTCAACATGATTGGTATATGTACACTGGTGATAAAGCCTATTTAAATGAGCAGAAAGGTTACCTGATTGCTTTACTTGATCAAATGGGATCACATATTAAAAACAATGGAACAAACACAATGCCTAATCCATTTCTTGATTGGCCAACAGTACATAACAAGAATGGAGTACATGCAGGTGTTCATGCATTATTTATCCTTGCTATCGAAAAAGCTACTCATTTAATCAAGATATTAGGTGATTTTTCAGCAGCTGAACGTGGAGAATCTTATTTAAAGAAGTTGACTAAATATAAGCCAAATCACGGAAATAGTAAACAAGCGGGAGCGCTTTTGGCATTGAGTGGGCAAGAAGAAGCACTACAAATCAATGAAAATGTATTATCAAAGGCAGGCGCAAAAGGGGTATCTACCTTTTACGGGTATTATATTCTTCAAGCAAAAGCTTTGGCAAAAGATGTTTCAGGAGCATTAGATTTAATTAGAGAGTATTGGGGTGGCATGTTATCATTAGGTGCTACGACTTTCTGGGAGGATTTTGATATCGATTGGCTTCAAAATGCTGCTCGTATCGATCAACTAACACCAAAAGGCAAAATTGATGTACACGGAACATATGGTGACCATTGTTATGTCGGTTATCGACATAGTCTTTGTCACGGTTGGGCATCTGGTCCAACAGCGTGGCTCTCGCAGCATATTTTAGGAATTAAGATTAACGAACCAGGATGTAAAGTGATTGAAATTACACCATCATTGGGAGACCTTGAATGGGTGGAAGGTTCCTTTCCGACCCCATATGGTACAATAAAAGTAAAACATTATAAACAAAAAGATGGTTCCATAGAAACATCATACGAGGCACCAACTGAAGTAGAAATTATAAACTAATAAATCCAGCTCTTTCCGTAAAGGACAGAGCTGGATTTCATTATGGATTTAAGACAACCTTTATACAATTATCTTTCTTTTGATTAAAGATTTCGTATCCGTGAGCAGCTTCTTCTAACGCAAGTTCATGTGTTATCATAGTTGTTGGATCAATTTCACCATTGACAATTTGTTTGTAGATGGGTTCCATTAAAGATCTGGCATGAGCTTGTCCCATTTTGAGTTGTACATTTCTTGCAAAAAATGCGCCTAAAGGGAAGAGGTTGTAATTGCCGCCATACACCCCTGTAATTTGGTAAGTTCCACATTTCTTGACAGCCTTTGTTGCGATTTGAATAGGTCCAAGTGTCCCACCTTGTAGCTTTAATTTTTGCTCGACAAACTCTAAAGGCGATTTTTTCCCATCCATACCGACACAATCAATTACAACATCGGCACCGCCTTTTGTCACTTCTTTTAACGTCTCACCCATATCATCATATTCCGTAAAATTGAATACTTCTGTTTGATGATGCTTTTTAGCATGCTCTAGTCTGTAAGGAATATAATCAACCGCAATGACACGTTCTGCCCCTTTTTGCCAGGCAAATTGTTGCGTCATCAATCCTACTGGACCACATCCGAGGACAATTACGGTATCGCCAGCTTTTACTCCAGCATTTTCAACACTCCAGCGGGCAGTCGGTAATACGTCAGATAAAAATAAAAGAGAGGAGTCATCCAATTCACAATCTTTTGGTACCAGAAAGGGAGTATAATTACCATAAGGTACGCGTAAATATTCTGCTTGTCCTCCCGGATAATTACCAAACTTCTCAGAGTAACCTAAGTATCCACCAGAGTCATAGTGTGGATTTGCGTTGTCACATTGACTTTCATGATGTGATTCACAATAAGGACATTTACCACAGGCAACGGTAAATGGTATAACTACACGGTCCCCTTTTTTAACTTTTGTTACATCAGGACCTACCTCTTCCACAATTCCCATTGGTTCGTGTCCAATCTGATAACCGATAGGTAGGGGGAAATTCCCTTGATATAAGTGTAGATCCGAACCACATATAGCTGTCGAAGTTATTCTAACAATAACATCCTCTGGTTGTTGAATATCTGGAAAAGAGACATCCTTTACTGCTATTGAATATTTCCCTTGGTATGTAACAGCCTTCATTAAAACTCACCGCCTTTGTTAATTATTTTTTAGGATTCCAACACAAGTCGAAGTTATACATCAGACAAAATCTATGATGTGTGTTACATTCTTAAATTATTTGAATTATGACAAAGATAGTGCCTATTTTCATGGTAAAATAGTCTTACGAAATTTATATATTAATGAAAAAGGAAGTGCTTTATGGGCAAACTAAGTAATTGTCTCAGTATGATTCAGATTTTAATGGCAAGACCGAAAGTAAAAATTGATGATTTAGCAGCTGAACTTGGAGTTAAACCTCGTATGATTCGTGTCTATCGTGATGAACTTGAGAAAGCAGGTATTTATATCGAAAGTGTCCGAGGAGTAAACGGCGGCTATTCACTAGACAGGCGGTCGATCCTACCAATACGGAACTTTAATTCAACAGAGGTACAAGAACTGCAAATCGCAATTAAATCCTATCTTTCCAAGCAACCAGATCATGATAGTACACTTGATAATGCATTAGAAAAAATCAAAGCAGCCCAGCGTGATCAAGCGTTAAGCAGCAAGCATTTTTATTTTGCCAATGACTATTTAATTAATGCAGAAGTGGGCAATGAATCAGAGCATTATAAAAGACTGTATCATGCATTTAACCATCGAAAAAAGGTAATGATTACATATGAGGCGGCATCGACAAATGCTGTCACGAAAAGAACAATACATCCTTATGCTTTTGTCGTTTATGATGAAAATATTTATTGTGTGGCATATTGTGAACAAAAAGAAGCGCTTCGTACATTTAAAATTATTCGGATTCATGATGTAGTTTTGGTAGATCAAAGTTTCTACCTACCTGAGAATTTTGATATAAGAAAACAATTCCCGCACTTGGGGTTTATTCGTGAGCCGCAAGAAGTGGAATTAATTATTGACACACCTTTCTCTAACCAAGTGAAAGAATCCATTTACAGCACCGATCAAATTATCGAAGAATTACCTGATAATGCGATTCGTTTTAAAGCAACGTTAAACGGTGAACAATCTATTAAAAAATGGATTTTAGGAATGGGGACAAAGGCAAGAGTAATAGCACCTGAGCATTTGAAGAAAGAAATTCAGTTAGAAGTTGAACAAATGCTACAGAATTTTCAAAAATAATGAAAGAGTTTGAGTTATCTTCTTATTGATTTAGTAGGAAAGTAGTTTTTAGTCAGCTTTTTCGTTCAACTGACACTTTTATTGCCTTTATTTCCTCTATAATCAAGTAATAAACATGTATGTTTCAATTAAAAGGGGGGCGAAGTATATTGTTTGAGAAAATCATTTTCTCACGCTCAACATGTTATGGAAGTTGTCCTGAATTCGATGTGATCGTGAATAGTAATGGTACTGCCAAGTGGTTCGGAGGTATGCATGTATATCATGTTGATGAGAAAGAGTTCTGTATTGACCAAGGACGTTTAAAACAATTAGCTGAGAAGCTACGGTCAATAGATTTTCGTCATTTCACTTATCCATCCACTACTGTATTTGCAACAGATCAACCGTATTGCACCATTTGGGTAAAGTATGAAGACGGATTCGTCAAAGAGGTGGAGCATTACTTGGGAGATAGTGCAGAAAAAGGTTCAAAAACAAAACAGGATTTTCAGAAACTTGAAAAGTTAGAAAATGAAATAGAGATGATTCTAGGTTTGAAAAAGTTAATTGAATTCCCGAGATAACTAAGTATTTGTCAAGGGAAATATTGGTATTATCCTGGAGTAAATTGGATGACCACCTGTATTGGTGGTCTCTTTTTTGTAAGCATAGAGTACTTTACGGTATGTCTATTTCCTCAAACAATTTTATATCATACGCTTATTCAGATAATTGGGAATTTATGCTAAAACCAGTTATCATAATATATAAACAATCATGTGCAAATGGAGGGAAGAAGTGATGTCAGTTTTCGCTATAGATGCATTGAAAGATAGGCATGTACTCATTACAGGTGCTACTGGTGGAATAGGATACGAGACAGCAAAAGTGCTCATAAGTATGGGGGCTAAGGTGACAGTCACAGGCAGAAATCAAGATAAGCTTTGTCAGCTTGAGAAAGATTTGCTACAACTTGCATCGAAAAACAAAATTTGTGTTGTTTTGGCAGACATTACTAAGGAAAAAGATCGAACCAATTTGCTACAAACTGCAGAAGAAATGCAAGGTTATATTTCTGATTTAGTCAATGCTGCTGGTGTAAGTGGAGGAGCACCTGTAGAACAGTTAGAAACTGATGTGATCGAGCAGTTGATGGATATAAACTATTTTTCAACTTTCCGTTTAACAAAGGAAATCTATCAGAAAATGATACCAGAGAAAAGAGGTAATATCGTTAATGTTGCATCATTATCTGGACTGAGAGGAACATATGGAAACAGTGCTTATGCTTCTACTAAATTTGCAATGATTGGCTGGACACAGTCCATGGCATTGGAAGCCATCGAGTATAACATAAGAGTAAATGCTGTTTGTCCAGGTTTTGTCGATACTGATATGGCGCATCACATCCTAAAGAAAAAGGCAGAGAGAAATGACATTTCCTATCAACAAGCGTTAGAAAATGCGACAAACAATATACCATCAGGGCGTTTAACAACAGCTTTAGAAGTAGCAAATACGATTGCTTTTTTATTAACTGATGCTGCGCAAAACATTGTTGGTGAATCAGTGAAGATTTCTGGTGGGAGTGTGTTGAGGTGAAGTAAGAGAAGGGCTTAACAAGTGGTAGAAGACAAGTCGTGGTTGTGCGAAACCTTTGGTATTATTCAGTCGTATATGTATAACAGAAAGATAAGAAGGTTAGGTAGGTGTTTTGCATGAAACAATCCCTAGCTGAACCAGAAGGAAGAAAAATCTTGCTAAAAGCAAGAAAAACATCTGGAACTATTCTGAAACCACATCCATAGGGAGGGGATGGATATGGAAGATGACAAAAAAGTTACGTTTAAACACGAGGTGAAAATGGGATCTAAAATAGCTGTAAAAATACTTACCGGCATCTTTTTATTGATTGCTGTGGCTATACTTTTATTGAGTATCAATTTATTTTTTTCAGTTGATGGTCAGGGAGTAGGTATCTTTATGTTTTTTCTATCATTTGTCTTTTTTTGCCTGACTAAATTTAGTTATGATCAAATGAAACAAATGAAGGAAAGTAAAGAAGTATATGAATTTAGAGAAGATGAAATGTATTATTGGTATGAGGAGAAAAATCAAAATATCACGATAGAATCAACAATTTCCTATGATCAAGTTAAAACAGTCTATTTGGCAAGAGGACATCACTTATTCCCTAATCAACCTTCATCCATGAAAGTTAAAATCTTTCCTATTTTAGTTATGGAATACGAGCAAGATGGGGAACTGTATTATATCGGGCGAGGTATGGATCCGGTGAAAATGGCAAAGGTGTTGAATTTAATACCTGTCACGATTCCTTTAAAAGCGATTGAATATGATCTCACGCACACCCCAATGTTACTTATGCCAGAGATTGTGAGAACATCAGAATTAATTCCTGTACCCAGAGAAGGTATGGTGGAACTACCGTTTCCTGTTCATGGCAGCTTTCCTTCAAGTCCACCAGTATGGGAACCAAATCATGTCAAAAAGAAGAAACAAAAACGTGAGGACCGTAGTAGATGGATTAGAGATGGTGCAGTTGGGATTGCGGTAACTGTCCTTTTTTTCATTGTTTTATTTATTATGCCTAATTGGGAGATACTTGAAGATGGTACATTTGATGAAGATGGGATAATACATCTTTCGTACGGTATCGTGATCTTACTGTTTGTTTTCTTGCGACATTTTATTATTCATAAAGATATGTATCCGATTTTGAAAGTCTTCATTTACGTAGGATTAATAGGGGGAACATTTGTCATTGGTGGATTATTAGCTACAATTCTGATGGAGACACCAGAAGAATTTATCAATGCTATAGTCACAGAAGCATTCTTATCAGTTATCGTGATAGGAGTAGCCTATATTGTTCATCTTTTTGTATTTTTTATATGGTTTTTACTTTTTTTGGCCGGAGTAGTGGGAAAGGGTGACTGATGGTATCTCCCTTTCCTAAATGTATGATTGTAGAAATTTTTAATATGTATCTTTTTGTTTGGTATAAACTTTTAGGTCATAATCTTTATCTCTGACTGTAGCGTACAATATCTTCCCAATCTGATCATATCCTTGAGAAGTAAGTTCTTCTCGCAACCATTGTTCATCTTTATTCATAATGGTTAAGTTATTGTGTTGTATTTCGCCTTCCATAACGACAATAATTGGTAAGCCACGATCTTCTGTATTTAATCCTAGATGATAAGGTGTTAAATATACTTTATCTTTTTTAGGTAGGATACTAATTTTTCCATTTGGTTCAAGAATCGCGTAATCGACTTCACTAATATCAAAGAAACCAGCGTTACGAATAGTTGCTAACAGTTCTATTAATGTAAAATGACTTTTTCGTAAACTATCAATATTTATTTTACCGTCTCTTACTAAAAAGGTAGGCTCTCCAATAAGCAGTCTATCCAACTTATTCCAAAGGCTCAATTTTGAAATAATAAAGTATAGTATGATGATTGTAATGCCTCCGACTATGCCTTGCATGATACCATCCACTTTTACTGAACCAAAAAGTATATACGCTAAAAAAAATAATGCGCCAAAGTCATGTGGTGTAAGCTGTGCTAATGCAATTTTTCCTAAAATTCGAATGGCGACAACATAAATAATAAATAGAATGATGATCTGACCAATAAATAAAAGCACAATCAATGACACCCTTTATGCTAAAAATCTTAGATTATTACTTCAATAATAGTGTGTAATAAAATTGATGACTCATACGTTATATTTCAAGATGTAATTCCCATAGTTATAATTTTACCTGTACTTTGTAACATTAGCGGATAAATTGAATATTTTAGATATGAATAACATCATAGGGAGTGATAGCATGTATCAAGAGCGACCACATCATCATAATCCACACCATCAACAACCATATGGTCAAATGATGGAGCCTCAACAAATGGATTATCATCATTATCAAAAACAGATGCATGAAATGTGCAAAAGTTACCATCTTTATTTTATGCAATTTCAAACAACGGAAGGAGAAACAATCGAGGGAATTATTGAAGACATAGATGATGACGGTGTAATCATACTCATTCCAGTTGGAGATATGGAAAGAGTGGACGAAGAAGAACGGCAATACGGTTATGACTATGGCTATGGTTATGGCTATTTTCCTAGAAGATTTCGCAGATTTAGACGACGTAGACTTCCATTTTTCTTATTACGCAGCTTGTTTTTCCCATATTATTATTAGTTTTTTTTATTTTGAGCCCAATTTTCATAAAGGTACCAGAATGCCTCTGTCATTGATGATAAGAGGCATTTTTTATCTTTTAATGAAATTTAAAAGATAAATGGTTTCTTGTGTTGCTAATATATGCAATTATATTTTATATGAATGGGTGAATGATAGTGAAATAGAGTCCATTTTTATCTACTATAGAAACAGTAATGTGAGAAAATCAAGGGAACAAACCTACAATCACTTAAGGTGTTTAGATGAATATTCTCAATGGAAAAGAGAAGGGAAAGTTATCTCTGTTTCCATTTCCCCTTCCCTGCGATGATTACAAAAATAATGAAGAATAGCGCACTAATTAAATAAAAAAAGCTTACAGATGTTACAAATTGGATAAATAAGCCGCCGACCGATGGACCTACTAGGCTGCCAAAGCTGAAAAATACGCCGCATAACAAGTTACCCGTTGGTAATAATTCTGTAGGTGTTAAGTCTGTCATATAGGTAATTCCTAAAGAAAACATGGATCCAACAAACATTCCAACTAAAAATAAACAAGTAAATAAACCGTAGAATGACTCCTCTAATAATCCTGCTGCGAAAAAACAAATAAAACCTAACAGCAGTACAGCAGTTAATACTTTTCTTCGCCCCAATTTGTCACTCAACATCCCGAGAGGCAGTTGAAAGATGATAGCTCCGATTGCAAACGCAAATAATAATGCTGATACATTTTCTACTTCGATACCGATTCGTAGCGCATAGACAGGAAAGTTTCCATTAAGTGATGTTTCTAAAAAACCATAAGCAAACGGCGGCAAAAATGCAACCCATGCATAATTCCACGCTTGTGCAAATCGTTTAAATGTATTTTTGAATGAGCTCATCCGCAAATCCTGTTCTGGCAATTCATTTCTAAGCGCAAATAAAAACAGCCAGCCAATAAGACTTAATCCAGATGCGAGTATGAATGGCAAGCTTTCACTAATATTTACTAGGGGAACCATTAATGGCCCGACAGCAAAACCAATCCCGAAAAATAAACCATAGACAGCAATGTTTCTACCCCGTTTCTGTTCCGGTGAAAATGCAGTGATCCATGTCTGTGCTCCGAAATTAAGTGCATGATCACCGATTCCAATCAATAAACGTAATAAAAACCAGAACCAAAAGGAGTGCCACAAAGGAAACAATGCTAATGAAACCAGTACAAGCAGTCCACCAGTTATAATTAATGGCTTGTATCCGAATTTTCTTAACGGTTGTTCCATAAAAGGGGAGGCTAACAGGATTCCAATGTATAAGCCTGTTGCATTTAGACCATTTAAAAAAGAAGACACACCACTACCTTCAAAAATTACTGCAATTAATGGTAAAAGCATACCTTGACTAAAACCAGATACAGCAACAATGCTAACTAAAATCCAAAAACGAAATCGATTTTTTTTCATAATAATCCCTTCACCTTCTTACTATACAGATAAATATCGTACACGAAATAAAAACATAATAGCAACAATTTACTTAAAGTATGATCCCCTGTCAAATGAGGGGCTTACAAAGACAATTAGCGTTACGATAAAGAAACAAGACACCCATTCATTTTATTTTTACTGATTAATAATGGTGATCTTCGATTTATTGGGCGCTTTTATATAATAAATCAATTATTGCAACATTGCTATTATATACATTAATAGAATGGAAAATTAACCTTTCTATAAATGATGTAAGATTCAAAACTGGATTTGATTAAACAGCTATTGTATCATGTACATATTGTAAATTATAGGAAAGTAAGAGGCGATAGAATGAGAGACGTTGGATTGGTTTTAGAAGGTGGAGGAAGCAGAGGAGTATATACAGGAGGAGTGCTACAATATTTAATGGAGCAAGAGATTTACATACCTTATGTGATCGGTGTTTCTGCAGGAGCTTGTAATGGATCATCCTATATTTCCCGTCAAATAGAACGAAACAAAACAGTCAATATCGATTATGTCAGCCACCCTGAATATTTATCATTCCGAAATTGGATTAAAAAGCGTGAATTATTCGGAATGGATTTTCTGTTTGATACGTTACCAAATGACTTGGTTCCATTTGATTATGAAACATTTAATAAAGCAACGGAAGAATTTGTGGTAGGTGTAACAGATTGTAAAACGGGTGAACCATTATTTTATCATAAATCAAATTATGCGAATGATATGCTTACACTTCTACGTGCATCAAGCTCTTTACCAATGGTAGCACCTGTAGTCCAATATGATAACCTTGCTTTGATGGATGGCGGTATTTCAGCACCACTTCCTATTAAGCAATCAGAAAAAGATGGTAATAGAAAAAATGTAGTGATTTTAACGAGAAATAGAGGTTACTTTAAAAAGCCTCAATCATTCAGTTGGTACATAAAACGAAAGTACCGTGACTACCCTGGCTTATTAAAAGCTCTGGAAAAAAGGCATATTGAATATAATGACACATTAAACTATTTGTTTGAAGAAGAGAAAAAGGGAAATGTTTTCATTATTTCTCCAACAGAGAAATTAACTGTCGGACGTGTGGAAAAGAACAAGAAGAAGCTAATGGATTTATATCAAAAAGGTTATGAAGATGTGAAAAAACTTGGTGAAGAATTAAAAGGGTTTTTAGATAGCTGATTATTAGGCAATTTTTATAATTCTTTTAATATTAAAGTGTTGGTAAAAACTTAGTAGAAATGCAAAAAATCAAATATGTTTCAGTAAGAAAAGAGCTGTCGACAAGTCATAAAAACTGGTTGACAGCTCTTTTCTAATTATTCTACATAATTCTCATCCATATAAACTACTTCCCAAATATGACCATCTAAATCCTGAAAGCTCCAACCATACATAAAGCCATGATCTTGTTTCTCGTTTGCGTGGCTTCCGCCTGCTTCTATAGCCTTATTCACCATTTCATCCACTTGCTCTGGACTTTCAGCTGATAAAGCGATTAATACTTCTGTTGCTTTTGTTGCATCAACAATATTTTTATTAGTAAACGTTTGAAAACGACTTTCTTCTAACAACATAACAAAGATATTATCATGAACAATCATGCATGTTGTCGTCTCATCTGTGAATTGTTGGTTAAACTCAAACCCTAACGTACTAAAGAAATCAACAGACTTTTTTAAATTCTTAATTGGTAAGTTTACGAAAATATTGTTCGATCTAAAACTCATTTTCTTCACCTCTTGATAATGTATTTCTTTTATATTACTTAATATAGGAAAAAGATATTTCTTATATTTTGCTGTATTTTGTGTTTCAATCAATTCAGTAAGTTGTAATGAGAATTTGTTACTTGCAAGGAAAGAATAAAACCAATATGTGGTTGCTGGGTAGTTCCCTACAACGCTTGCTAGCATTTTCTTAGTGATTAAGATATTTAAATCAAATAAGGTAGAAAGGGATAAGCATGTATGTTGTTGCATAGTGCGGTATGTTACAATAAAGTTGGATAATGTTCTTTTAGGGAAGGTCGGCTAATCTCCGGGGAAGGGGGTGATGCCTCTGGGTATGTATGAAAGTTTCATGGTGTTGTTTAGTTTTGGAACTTTCTTGATAGCATTACTCGCTTTGATCGTTTCGATGATCAATCGAAAATAGACCTCCCTATTTACCCTGACAAGTGACTAGGTGAGGCCTATCTAACAGATAGCCGAACCCTTCTGGGGGAACCGCTTATCCAAAGCCCACAGTTACCGCTGTGGGCTTTTAGTATGAGTATATGCTTTACCTAATGTCATTATAGCAATACTTTGCTGATTTGTCACTAACTCTGATAGTATAATGGGCAAATAGGAAGGAGAATTAAAGGGCAAGCTGCCTTGTCTGAAGATAAACAGAAATATAACAGCTTGAAAAACTGGAGACGTCTTGACGACATTTCTCACAATAAAGTATCTATCGGTAGATCTTTTTTATTCTCTTGTTATTCCTTGGATGATATATGTCCAGTTTTAACAAAGCTACAAAATAAAAGCTGATTAAATGATGGGCTAAGAATAGTCGGGTATAATACTAATAGGCATTTGAAATTTCTATTTCAGAACGGAGAGTTGATGGATGAAATACATTATAATCGGTGGAGTTGCGGCAGGGATGAGTGCAGCGATGGAAATTAAGCGAACAGATGATTCCGCGGAGATCACAGTGTTGGAACGTGGTGAAGACTATTCATATGGGCAGTGTGGGCTACCATATGTAATCAATGGACTTGTACCGTCTACTAAAGATGTTATTGCGAGGACGGTTGAAACGTTTAGAGAAAAGTATAGTATTGATGCCAGAATA
This sequence comes from Gracilibacillus thailandensis, assembly GCF_010994055.1. Taxonomy (NCBI): domain Bacteria; kingdom Bacillati; phylum Bacillota; class Bacilli; order Caryophanales; family Bacillaceae; genus Gracilibacillus; species Gracilibacillus thailandensis. The sequence goes on from NZ_WJID01000023.1 coordinate 36,947, forward strand.
TATACGAATGTGACAAAAGTAGATCCACAAAACCACCAGGTCATTGGTTTCCATCTAGATTCGAATCAATCCTTTACTTTAAAATATGATCGATTGTTAATCGCCACAGGTGCTGATCCTATTTTGCCAGAATGGCCAGGAATTAATTTAGAAGGCATTCATACATTAAAAACTTTACAAGATACAAATGGATTAATGACTGATTTAACAGAAGAAATCAAGCATGTCACCATTGTTGGGGCAGGCTATATCGGACTCGAAATGGCAGAGAGTTTTCGATCAATCGGAAAAGAAGTAACACTCATTCAAAGAGGCGGTCAGTTAGCGAAAATTTTCGACGAAGATATGTCAAAGTTAATTGAAAAAGAAGCATTGTATCATCAGATTGACATTAAGTTAGAGGAGGAAGTAACAGGGTTTTCTGGTAAAGAACGTGTGGAAGCAGTTATTACCAACAAGAGTACATATTCAACTGATTTAGTTCTGCTAAGTGCTGGAGTAAAACCGAATACTGATTTTTTAAAAAGTAGTGGGATTCAGATGAACAGGGAAGGTGCGATTCGTGTAAATGCTTATATGGAAAGCTCGATTCCAAACGTATATGCTGCAGGTGATTGTGCTACACATTATCATATGATCAAACAGTTGGATGATTATATTCCATTAGGTACTACTGCCAACAAGCAAGGTAGAATTGCTGGTGCAAACATGGCTGGAAATGCCATTACGTTTAAAGGAATAGTAGGTACATCCATTATCAAATTCTTTGACTTAGATCTAGGCAGAACTGGAATTACGGAAACAGAAGCAAAAAGGTTGAACATACCTTATCAGATTGAAACAAGAGATGACACGAATCAGGCAGGTTATTATCCAGGAGCGAAACCACTAACTATTAAGTTGATTTTCCATCAGAAAACGAGCCAATTATTAGGTGGTCAGATTATTGGAAGGAAAGGTGTCGACAAACGGATTGACGTATTGGCCACGGCATTATTCAATAAAATGACCATCCAACAATTGCAAGACCTTGACCTGGCATATGCTCCGCCATTTAACAGTGTTTGGGATCCAATTCAAAAGATTTCACGAAAAACGTAAGATTTATTGATCGTATAAACTAAGAAAAAACGGCAAACCCCGCCGGTCCATTATTAAATGCTAATAGAAGTCGATTACTGTATTAGTAATAATGGAATATTTGAACATTTGAACAGCTTAACCACCACTTCGGCTGCCAACTTCCCTTTTCGTCTTTCAGCTAACTTTTTCGAGCAAAAATTGCTCGGAAAAGTTGATATTCAGGCCCAACACTTCCCAAGGGAGTCAAAGTTGGCGCCTACGCTAAATCTGTTCTACAACGCTAGCATGAAGTAATACAGTTGCTTTATCATTACTAATAGCAATTCTTCACTTTTTCTATTGTAAAAAATCAACCTAATACTTATGACAAGAATTGTTGCCCCTTCTCATAGCAAAGTAATTAGTCGAAGCGTTGCAAATATACATCAAACATTTTTAAATAACTACTTCTCTTAACAACGTCATTACACTGATTTTATACTTTCTTTCCATACAAGCAAAAGACTTCCATCGTATTGGAAGTCCTTTAATCATGGTTACACTTATTTGCTTATTGGCTCTTTAGCAAGGATAGCAAGTTCCATCTTTTCCAATGATTCACAATATTCGTCTTGAATATCTCCATTTACTTTGGAAGGATCTTTTTGTAAATAGTGAATCACTCTCCAATTGGAATACCAGTCGCCTTTTTCTGCTGGTTGCTGTTCAACATTACTCCAAGCATTCACTAATGAAGGACTATACAAACGGTTTGCTCCAGGTTTTAATTGGCATCCTTCTAGTCTTTGTTGAAAAGGTTCGACAGGATTGGATTCGTTGATATCATTAAAAATGTCTGGCCAGTAGTCTTTCCTTGACCCTGTGTGTGGTTGCCTTCGTGCCATATCATAAATGTTGGAGAAGAAATTATCATCAAATAATAAGTGATACAACCGTTTACCTAATAGAATTCGCTCCTTTAAAGAAGCAAATTGATGTACAGATTGCCCGACTAGTTTAACTTGCTTTCCATCTATAAAGGGAAACAGTATTTGATTCAGTTGCAATAATTCCTGTATTTTAAATTCTAACGACTCCAATAATGTAGCATGATATTCTTTGTTCTGAATGACTCTGCCCTCGATATAGTTTTGTTCGTTAATAATAAGTGCGACAGTTATCAGGTAATTATCTTTCTTTTGATAATAATGATCCCACATCACCTTCATAAAATAAGATATACCGAATTGTGGAAGTAAATAGAATAAATTTTTGTTTGCTTTTTTACTTTCTTCATATAACAGCAATTGAGGATAGGCGTCATGAAAAATCAGCCAATTACTCCGTTCTAAAAATGCAAAAAAATAAGCTTGCTGCTCTTTAGTCATGAGCCGTGTCAATAGGCTTCCCTTCAAATCAGTCATGTTCCATCCAGCATTTCGGGACACCATATGTGCCAGAAATGCCCATTCGATTTCAGGATTTCTTTTAAAAAATGCAAGATATGCTTTCGTTCTAGTAACGTTATTCAGATTATTTTCCCTTGTTTGCCCTTTGATAAATTGTACCAGTTTTGCTTCATCGTCTGTAAGGCTGTCAAAGTCAGTAAAGGAATCTTTCTTTTGCTGTAATGTTTTTTTTATTGACTTCAAATCAGCAGGTAATCTTTTCAATGGGTTAAATATTCGTGATCCCTCCTTTATGATCTTTACGTTTAGGTTATGTATCCATACTATTATGTTTACTATATGAAAAGGGATTTATACAATTAGGTGAGCTAAATATATTCACTAGAGTGCTTTGTAGAAAAGTTATGTTTAACAAAAGATGGGAAATGCATAAAAAAATATAGGGATGACGTACATCCCTATAATAGTTTTAGCCAAAAAATAAGTCCAAAATGTTAGATCCTGTAGTAGATTCTTTATTATAAAATTCAGAGTAACCACAGTCCTCACAATAGACCACAAGAAATCGATTATTTTGCACATCAAACATTTTGGAGAGACCTGTTCCAGTCATTGCTACTTCTTTTTGTGCTGCTCTACTACTTCCACATTTAATACAACCTTTGTGTTCCACTATGTTCATACCTCCTAAATTGCTAACTGAATACATATTCATAAAGTATTCTTTCTTATTGTTTACGATTCAGATATCGATATGTTTCATTTTTGGTGAACAAAATCATCTTCTCAACTTTCGTTTACCTGTTAAAATAAGGTTAATAAAAAATAGGAAGTGAATATAACATGACATTGCAACAATTGAAATATGTAATTGAAGTAGCACGGAGTCGGTCTATTAGTAGAGCTGCCCAGAATTTATTCATTAGTCAGCCAAGTTTATCTAATGCAATTAAAGAGCTGGAGAAGGAAATGGGAATTATTATTTTTTCCAGAACGAATAAAGGAATCATTATCACACCGGAAGGATCGGAATTTTTAGGTTACGCAAGACAAGTGCTAGAGCAAGCTGAACTGTTGGAAAATCGTTATGCACATACATCATCGCAACAGCATTTTGCGGTATCAGCTGAACACTATGCCTTTGCGGTTAGTGCATTCGTACGCTTATTACATGATTATAAGCGTGATGAATATGAATTTACTTTGCGTGAAACTAAGACATATGAAATCATCGATGATGTAAAAAATCTACGTAGTGAAATTGGTATTTTATATGTCAATAAATTCAATGAAAAGGTCATACAAAAGTTTTTACGTGAAGGTAATCTCATTTTTAATGAATTGTTTGAAGCAAAGCCACATGTCTTTATCAGTTCAGGCAACCCACTAGCTGAAAAGGAGTATGTAACATTATCTGATTTGCAAAGCTACCCGTACCTTTCTTATGAACAGGGGGAATATAATTCGTTTTATTTCTCAGAAGAGATTTTAAGTACATTGACAAGACCTAAAAATATCCATGTTACAGATCGAGCGACATTATTTAACTTGCTTATCGGTCTTAATGGTTACACCATTTCAACAGGTGTCATTAGCAAAAAATTAAATGGCGATAATATTATTTCTGTCCCCCTGAAGGTTGAGGAGCGCATTAAAGTTGGCTATATTATACATAAATATGTCACATCAAGTCCGATGGCCAACATTTATATAGAGTATTTAAAAGAAACCATTGCAGAGGAATTACTTCAGCTATAGGATAAAGCTATAGCAAAAGATAGATTTTAAGTGTTACCTAATAGTAAACCTTTCATGCTACACTTTCTGTACATTTACATAAGGGAGAGAAAGAACATGACAGTGGAAATTCAAGCAGGAAAAAGAACGGTAACACCATTTCGTTATGACAATGTAGGCAGTTTTTTGCGACCTGAAAAATTGAAAAAAGCACGTGCATCTTTTACAGAAGGGACTATAACCGAACAAGAATTGAAACAAGTAGAAGATGAGAGTATCGAAGAACTTGTTCAAAAACAAAAAGAAGTTGGATTAAAAGCAATAACTGATGGGGAATTCCGTCGCTCCTGGTGGCATTTAGATTTTATGTGGGGACTGACTGGTGTCAAAAAAGAAGTCATCGATAAAGGTTACCAATTTAACGGGGAAGAAACAAGACCTGAGACAGCTCGTTTAACTGGTAGAATCAGTGGTAAAAATCATCCATTTGTCGAGCACTTTACTTTTGTAAATCAGTTTGCTTACGATGATGTAATCGCGAGACAAACGATTCCAGCTCCAGCACAATTTTTGGCTGAATTGCAAAGGCCGGAGAACAGTGATGTTACTGCAACTATCTATTCAGATATTGAAGAGCTAATTACAGATATAGCGAAAGCCTATCAAACGGTGATTAAAGATTTATATGATGCAGGGTGCAGAAGTCTTCAGATCGATGATTGTACATGGGGGATGTTAGTAGACCCAAACTATTGGGCAAGCAGACATGGCAGTGCAAATGTACAAGAAGTCGGTGAATTAAATTTACGAGTAAACAATGCAGCTCTTGCAAACTTACCAAAGGATTTAATTGTAACCACACATGTTTGTAGAGGGAATTATCATTCTACTTGGGCTTCATCAGGTGGTTATGATCCGATTGCGAATATTCTTTTTTCAAAAGAGGATGTATCTGCATTTTATTTAGAATTTGATACAGAACGCTCAGGAGGATTTGAACCTTTAGCTCATGTGCGTGATGATAGATTGGTTGTACTCGGCTTATTTTCTTCTAAAACAGGTGAGTTAGAAGATAAAGATGCCATTAAAGCTCGGATCAAAGAGGCAACAAAATATATCGATCTGGAACGTTTATGCATCAGTCCACAATGTGGTTTTGCTTCAACTGAGGAAGGGAATATTTTAACTGAAGAACAACAATGGAAAAAGCTTCGTCTCATCAAAGAGGTAGCAGAAGAAATATGGGGATAATAGTTTAATTGTGAAAGGATAAGGGTGTTTTATCATCTTTATCCTTTTTTGCATTGAATGTTTTTATAAAAAAAGATTACTAGAATTAAGGAGTAATTAGGTATGGAAGACGGCTATAAGTCCTATAACGAGTTAGAAAGTGTGTGTAGTTTCGTCACTTTTTAACTCGTTTTTTTTGCTGGATAATCATTTAGTCAAGAATGAATTGAAATTAACAAGCATATACTATAATAAGCGCTTTTGGAAAAAATAGGGCATTAACGTGTTTATGGAAAAATCTATCTTCTATACAGGAGAGAGGGTGTGAATAAAGATGGAGAAAGAAACTGTTATTATATCAATTCTGGTAGGGGTTCTCCTGTTGTTTATTTTATTCGTATACATCCAAAGTTTACGGAGTTTCCATGATAAAGAGGATAATCGTTTTACTGAAAATCTATATCAATATCGAAAAACTTTGTACTTTTTATTTGTCTTAGTGATAGGGGCCTTGTGGCTAGTTGAAATCATTTCTATTGATGATTGGCAAAAACTCGTGATATTAGCTGGAATGGCAGTATTTATTGATATATTTGTATTTTCTACGCCAACAATAAAGAAGATTTGGAAGACAGAATTTCAAAGCTATGATCCATTAAAAACATATATACAAGAGAATAGTTTGATAGAAGAAAAGCAACAAGATAAGCTAAATTATTTCTCCCAATTGCTGCAAATCGCTCCATTTATTAAATCCGATATTGATAAGAAACAGCTTGATTTTCCAGATTCACTTAATTTATTTCTCAGTTATTATGCAGATACTTTTGGTTTACGTGTACACCTTTATGAGGTAAAACCGAAAGATCTCGAAGCAGAATATGAAACTATTGATATTTTTATAAAAACGATTCAAACGATAAAGCAAACACACACGTTGGATTGGGAAAGTATGCTGGACAACTTGGTGATAGACAATGAAGATAATATTGAAAAGGTAATTATGGAAACATTATGGAACGGAGATATTGTGGCATTGGATCGTGAAGAAAAACATGGAAAGGGTATGGCACACATATGCCCTGCTTTTGTAGGAGAAAATCATACGTTTATTTTATTTATAGAGGAAATACATGAAAGAGTTTATGAGATTGACGCATTATTTATCACCAATTTAGCTTGTCTTTTCTGTTTTCTTGAAGATGAAAAATTAGTGACAAATTAAATAAAAAAGTAATAAATCGAGAACTATTCCCGTAAAATGATGAAGAGTATCTTAAAGTCGAGGTAATTTAAGAAAGTTGATGTAAAGAAGTTGAGGAGGAGGAGTTTTGTGATTGAGACAGTGCTAGGAGCCAATTTAAAAAGAGATGAAAAGAAGGAACTTAAATCACATAATGTGAATACACTATACCAAGAAACCACTCCCTTGAGTGATATTCTCAGTCGTAAGAAATCACCAATTACACAAATAGCGGATGCATCTAAAACCCGATATACGAAAGATTTGGAGAAGTTAAGGAGAAAAGCATTAAAAAAGTTATAATGGAGAAGCGACCCTTTTTTCTAAGTAATGTGATAAGGGAGATGGGTTGTATTTTTTTTTTGTTAAAAAGGAAGAAGATTGATGAGGAGAGATGGAAGACATGACTAAAATCAAAAAGGAAAGCACCGATCTCATCAAACGAAAAAAATTTCCTAAAGTTACACAATGGAAAGGCAAGACTAGAGAAGAAAAACGTCATCAAGCTATGTTAAATCAAATTAAGAAATTACAAAAAGATGATAGGACTTATTTATAATCTTACTTCTAATGATGTGATGACTCGGCTTTAAGCAAAAAGGAGTGCTGTTGTGAGACAAGTAAATAGCAGAACTTATAAAGACACTTGGATTAAATTTTAAATTTATCCAAGTGTTTTCTTTTTACAATAAAGATCCTATAATTTATCACCCTGATTAAATTCGCTATGATATATCGCCTATCTTACATTCAGGTTACTAATGACTAGTAATCCCTCCAAAATATTACGATTTTTTACATTAGTTTACTAGTAATTTACTTTGAATTAACACTTAACTTGTATATTGAAAGAGTATCTAATATTAGAAGGGGATGACGAATAATGGGACAGAAATGGACAAGTAGATTGTCACTTCTTGTTATCTTTTTGTTAATTTTTACAAATGTCTTTGCATACGGCCCTGTTGCATATGCCAATACAGAAGAAGAGATTGAACAAGAAGAGACTGCACCGGAGCAAAACGAAGAAACAAACTCAACTGGAGAAAGTTTAGAAAGTGAGACAGTTGGAGGAGATTCATCCTTAACACAAGAAGAACAAATAAATAATGAAGAAACAGAGACAGAAAGCCAACAAGATAATAAGAAAAAAGAGTCCATTGATGAAGAAGTAGCTTCGGAAGAGAATTCTCAAGAAGAAGTAACCAATTCTGGTGAAGAGTCTGAGTCTACCGAGGAAGAGGCTGCTACTGAGGAGAGTTCAGACAAGAAGTTGGAAGCGCAATCCACAATTGATTATCAAACACTCCCACCACTTTTACTAACCGAAATTATGCCGAATAATGATGGTGCAGATAACTTTGAATACTTTGAGGTATACAATAATAGTAATCAAGCTATTTTATTAGATTATTATACCGTCGCACTGCGTTATACGGATGGTAGTGCTAATGACAAAAAATTCGATTTCCCAAAAGTATCGATCCCAGCAGGGGAAACACTTGTGTTCTGGCATAACCCAGAACAATTAACTGAAGCTGATTTTAATGCACACTATTCAACCGAATTAACGGAAGATCAAATTGTTTCCTATCAGGGAACGAACTTTTATAACAGTGGAAACCGTGGTGTGGTTATCAAAGATGACAATGAAGATATCGTAACGAACAGCTACCTTGCGGAAGATATCGCATCCGGGAAAGTTGTAACTTACCAATATCCAGCGGAATCAATAGAAATGGAACGATATCAAACAGTGACTGACCCAACTCCTGGAACGGTGGAAGAAGAACAACTTCCTGAAGAAAAAGTAATGCTTGATGAACTCGATAAACCTGAAATTGATCATACACCAATCGCAGAAGGACCAGAAGGTAAATCGATCACTATAACTGCAGAACTCACGAGTGCAGAACATAAAGTAAAGGGAACATTACACTATCGTTCAGAAGAAGGTTCATTTGAACAAATGGACATGACCTCAGTGGAGAATAATGTATATGAAGCAACCATCAGTAGTGAAAATGTTAAAGCTGGTGAACTTGAATATTATATTACAGCAGTAAATTCGCAACAACGTATACGCTTACCTGAGACAGATAGTGAAACATTCACAATTGATGTAACATCTATCGACAAGTCTGAAGAGGATTTTCAACAGTATCCCCATTTACTTATTACTGAAATTTCACCAAACACAGAAGGTGGGGGCACAGATTACTTCGAATATTTTGAACTTTATAATAATACCAACCAGACTTTATCCTTTCATCAATATGCGCATATTTATTATTACACAGATTCTGGACGTGAAGTACAGTTCAAAGTTCCTCCGGTAGATATTGAATCACAGGAAACTCTCGTTTTCTGGTATAACAATGGGAATTATTCATTAGAAGATTTTAATAACCATTTCTCGACTAATCTAACAAGTGAGCAAGTGGTAGAAGTAACCGATACGACATTTCCTGGGTTTGCAAATGGAGGAAACCGAGCTTTAATCTTAAGAGATGCATCACAAGAAGAAGTTATTTATGCAGATTATGATGGAGCAGATAATGATAATAATGGTGGTGTCATTCAATACAAATACCCATATGAAGGAACACAAATGACTAAACTAGAAACGTTGGCAGATCCTACTCCAGGAACGATTTCCTACGAGCAAGTTCCGTCTGAAGTTGTAAAAATCGAAGAACCAGAAGAAGATACTACTGCTCCAGTCATAACACATGAAGCAGTAACTGGTGCAGAAGCTTTTTCATCTGTCACAATTGAAGCTGAAGTGACTGACAATCTAGCAATCCCCGATGTAACCCTTTTTGTAAAAAATGAAGACTCTGAATATCGTAGTTTATCTATGGTATCAGATTCACAGGAACCAGATAAATATAAGGTTGAAATTCCAGGAATTTATGTGGAATCTGACTTGACTTATTATATCGAAGCAACAGATGGTATTAATACAGAAAGAACAGAAGAATTCACCATTTCCGTTTCACAAGATGAAGTAGATACGCAAAGCTTGCCTCCTTTATTAGTAACGGAAATTGTGCCTGATTCTACAAATGTAGGTACTGCTGATGGTTATGAATTTATTGAAATTTATAATAATACCAATCAAGATATCCCTTTTGAACACTACAAAATGCAGTACCGCTACGGCAATGATCCAGCAAGTGATGTGATTTGGCCATCTATTCCAGATGACGTCGTGATTCCTGCAGGTGAAACATTGGTGTTTTGGATTATTAATGGACAGAATAATGATCAAACTGTAGCAGACTTTAATGCTAATTATGGATCTGATTTGATCGAAAATGAAAATATCGTAAGAATAGAATCTGCTGGAATGGCAAATGGCAGTATGCGTGGATTAATTATTGCTTCCAATATTGGCCACGAATATTCGATTGCTTATTATAATGATTTGGATACAACAGATGATACTGCCCCGAATAAAGGTATTGTCTATAAATATCCAGCAGATGATTCGAATATCATGGAGAAAGTAAGTGCGGGAACGATTGATGCTACACCTGGTGTTGTGGAAGATTATCAGGTACCAATAGATCCTGTTCAAGTAGAACAAGATCAAACGCCACCTGTTGTTGAAGATATCACAGGCGTTGAGACTATTAACCAGACAGATGACTTAGATGTTACAGCAGAAGCAAGTGATCAAGAAGAATTAAAAACAGTTGCGATCTACTACCGTACAAATGCTAATGAAGATTATAAGAAAGCATTGATTGAAGAGGGAGAAGAGGAAGGAGTATTTACGTATCGCATTTATGCTCCTGAAATGATTGGCAATACAGAGGTCGAATATTATTTTGAAGCTTCAGACGGTGAAAATACAACAACTACTAATCCAGAGACAGTAACGATTGAAAGTAATTTGGATCATAGTCCTTTACGCTTAAATGTCGAAGAAGGTCAAGTATTAAAGGAAACATTTGTGCTAAAAGGTACATCCAATATCGATCAACCTGCAGATATGAATATGGTTATTGATGGAAATCAAGTGCCCACAAGTTATCAAGCAATAGAACATGAAGCATACTTCGCTTTTGAAGTAAGCGGAATTAATACCTATTTCCAAAATGGTGTAACAATTGGTGATGAGATCATTCATATATTTGATGATTGGATAGCGCAATGGGAGACGATCACAGTTCCGATAGATCCTAACTATTTGGAAATCGGGGAAAACACGATTACGATACGTGCCGGAAACAAAGCTACACCATGGGAAGGTGACCCGGGTGAGAATCGTGATGACTATAATTTACGCAATGTACGTCTCGTATTGGCTGATGGTACGATTCTAACAGATCCTAATCATTCAGATCCTGAGAATGTATTAGACATGGGGGATGATGGCACACACCGGATTGCGGAGGACTTTACATTTACTATTTCGGAAGATCATGCACAATCTATTGCCTATGAATGGGATACAACAGAAGTAACAGATGGTGAACACACAGTAAAAGTAACCGATTCAAAAGAGACCATTCAAGAACAAGTACTTGTAGATAACACAGCTCCAAATATTGAAGCTACAGTTGCTAATGAAGAAACATACAAAGGTACCTTTATAATTGATGCAGAGATTGATGATGACGTAGCTGGCGTGGATACTTACCAAGCAAAACTTGATGGAGAGGAGATAGATTTGCCTTTTGAAACTTCGTCAGGTGAGCTTGCGAATGGAGAGCATACGTTAAGCATTACGGCTACAGATCAAATTGGTAACAAAGGGACAGAAGAAATTACTTTTTATACAGTTGAAGAGAATCCAGAGGTACCGGAAAATCTATCAAATGTTCAAGACGGTGATCCAACTTTAAAGGTCCGTGTTAATGATCCGATGGGAGACAAGATGGATGTTGGTTTCTATCAAGGGTTCCAGTATAAACCCTCTGATACAGAGGCCGTGGTATCTTATCAAGGTGCTTCAGCTGTGGAACCACCAAACACAAATGAAATAGATAGCTCAACATTGCTGGAAGAACAGGACATTTCACTAGTAGCTGAAAAAGATGGTGAGTATTTGGTACATGATGCAACAACAGAATTTCCATATCACCGTTTTGACGTAACACTTGATGATACAGTCGATGAGAATGATTTGGTTGAATTAGAATGGAACGGTAATTCTCTAGAAGGTAGAAAAGTAACGATGTATGCATGGAATGTGGAGTCTTCTAAGTGGGACATTGTCGATTATCAAATTGCCGGTGAAGAGGATTTTACACTGAAAGGCGATGTCGAAGTTGCTTCATATAGTAATGAACATCAAATTCAAGTAATGATTCAAGATGAAATACCTGCTGATCGGGATGACTATGACTATACGTTTGTTTGGATGTCAGATACACAATATTATTCTGAGAGCTATCCCCACATTTTTGAGCGCCAAACGGAATGGATTAAAGAGCAGCAAGAAGAAATGAAGATTGAGTATGTTTTTCATAGTGGAGATTTAGTAGATGAAGCAGATCAACCATACCAATGGGAATACGCGGATGAATATATGAGAACATTAGATGATGCAGCCATACCATATGGAGTTCTTGCAGGAAACCACGACGTACTCCAAAAGACTGAAGACTATACCGAATATTATAAATATTTCGGAGAAGATCGTTTTCAAGATAAGCCTTATTATGGTGGTTCATATCAAAATAACCGTGGTCACTATGACTTAATATCTGTTGATGGCAACGACTATATTATGCTTTATTTAGGTTGGGGTATTGATGATGAAGGTATCGCATGGATGAATGAAGTATTGAGTCAACATCCAGACCGTACAGCGATCTTAACCTTCCACGAGTATTTACAGGCAACAGGAACACGTCATCCATTAGGCGAAAAACTATATCAAGAAGTAGTGCTTCCAAATGAAAATGTTGTAGCTGTTTTATCTGGTCATTATCATGAAGCACAGACATTAGTGGATGAAATCGATGACGATGGGGATGGTAACCCTGATCGTAAAGTATATCAAATGTTAGCAGACTATCAAGCAGGACCTGAAGGTGGACAAGGGTATATGCGTTTGTTACATTTTGATACAGATAATAATCAAATATATGTGAACACCTATTCACCATATATGGATGATTATAATTATTATGATACGGATGAATACCCAAATAAAGATGAATTCACTATTGATTTAGATTTAACAGCTAAAGAAAAGCGAGTTGCGACGGATAGTTTTGTAGTGAATGTTTATACTGATAATGAAATAGGCAAGGTAGATAATGTCGTGAGCGGAGATACTGCAAAAGTTACATGGGAGGGCCTTACTAAAGGAGAACGGTATTTCTGGTATGCTACAGTGACTGATAACTATACAGGTGAGACTCGCTCACCTATCTGGTCTTTTGTCAAAGGGGAAGATGATACATCAGGTAATGGCAAAGATAAAGACAAGGATAAGGACAAAGACAAGAATAAGGACAAAGACAAAAAAAAGGACAAGGATAAAAATAAACCTGAGAAGCATCCAGACTCTAATACTGATTCGGATTCTACTTCTGGTTTTGATAAAAACGACAACAATAATAATCAAAATTCTGAGAGGAATAACGTACAAGAAGCAGAAGACCAAAGAAGTAAACAAGAGGTCAAGAATAGTGATAAACAATCACCAATAGCAAGTAATGATAACATTAATCTCCCAAATACAGCAACAAATATATTCCAAATTATGGCATTGAGTATCATATTGCTAATCATTGGAACGATATTATATGTCAGAAATAGAACACAATTAAATTAAATAATTTAGAAGGGATGCAATATATGTTGCATCTCTTTTTCTTTGTTTCTTGAATGTTAGCTATAAATTTATAACTATGATTAACAATTGTGTTATACATTTTCAAAAAAATAGGGTTGTATTTTCCAACAGCATATTGTATGATGTATGTATGGTAAAAATTGCATATATTCTTATCCAGAGAGACGGAGGGATTTGGCCTTATGATGTCTCAGCAACCAGTCATTTTTGACACGGTGCTAATTCCAATAGATAAGAAGATTGACTTTCGTTCATGATAAAGGCCTTCTTCTTAGAAGGTCTTTTTTTACTGGGTAAGATATGCTGACCAAATTCATTTTCATTATAAGGAGAGGTAGTATGACAACAAAAACAGTAACAGCACCATTTCGAGCAGATCATGTGGGGAGCTTATTACGCCCGGAGAATTTACTGAAAGCGAGAAAGGATTTTGAGGAAGGTAATATTACAAGTGCACAGTTACGTAATGTGGAAAACAAAGAAATAGCTCATATCATTGATAAACAGATTGAAGTGGGATTGAGTCTTGTTTCAGACGGAGAATTCCGCCGTCGTTTCTGGCACACAGACTTTTTAGAGCATTTAAATGGCATTGAAGGATATGTACCTGAAGTAGGTTATATATTTCATGGGAATGAAGAAACAGAACGCTATAATATTCGAAATACAGGTAAAATCTCATTTAATCCTGATCATCCATTTATCCAAGATTTTAAAGAGTTTAATGCATTAGTAGATGGTCGAGCGGTGGCAAAACAAACCATTCCAAGTCCTAATCAGCTTTTCAACGAAGGAATTCGTGATGTTAGCATTTACCCGGATATTGAGGAATATGCCAGAGATGTTATTCAAGCATACCGTGATGCAATTAAAGCATTTTATAATGCTGGTGTGCGTTATTTACAGTTTGATGACGTTTATATAGCAGGATTGTCTTCACCTGATATTCCATTTAATGATGGTGAGTTTTCACGGGAATTTTTAATTGATCTGGCATTAAGAGTAGTCAATGGCGTTTTAGAAGATAAACCAAGTGATCTTGTTGTCACTACCCATTTATGCCGAGGAAACTATCGCTCCAATTGGGCTTTTGAAGGAAGCTATGATTTAATCGCTCCAACCCTATTCGCTAAGGAAAAAGTAGACGGTTTCTTCCTTGAATATGATGATGAACGCTCAGGTGGATTCAAACCGTTAGAACATATCCCAAATAATGGCGCACGTGTTGTGCTAGGATTAATTACATCAAAGAATGGAGAGTTGGAAGACAAAGAACAAATTAAAGCACGAGTGGAAGAAGCCGCAAAATACGTACCACTTGAGCAATTATGTTTAAGTCCACAATGTGGCTTTGCATCTACTCACCATGGAAACAAACTAACCGAACAAGACCAATGGAACAAACTCCAACACATTGTACAAATTACAAAAGAAATCTGGGGTTAAAGAATTATCTCTTGTTATCGGTTGAATTCAATTGAATTAGGTAAGCAATCACAAGGAACCTTTGTTGCATGAATGGCAATGAAGGTTCTTTTTTTCTGTAACAGGTTATTAGGTTTAAGTAACATAAAATAGAAATAAAGAGAGATGTACAAATGTCAAGTATGCTGTGGGAAACTATGTCGACTACACACGTACATTTCTATCCATTTATGTTAAAATGACAATACATTATCCATATAAAAAGAGGTTGTTAGATGAGGCGTGGTCGCATGTTTTTATTGATATTTATGCTGGTTATTGTTATAAGTGGCGGTGTGAAAATATACTATGATACAAATTTATTCAAGGTTGAGAAACTGGAGATAGCTACTTCAAAATTGGATAAGGATCAATCTTTTACTATATTACAATTAACGGATTTACATAATAAACAGTTCGGTGACAATAATAAGAAATTATTAGATGAAATCAAACAAGTAGATGTAGATGTTATCGTTATGACAGGTGATTTAATTGACAGGAAAACGGATGATTTACAGTTTGTCTTGGACTTTGCGGACAAATTAACTATGATTAATTCCAACGTCTATTTTGTAACTGGTAACCATGAATGGGAAAATCCGTTGCGAGAATCATTTATTCAAGGCCTTGCCGACAAAGGAATTCATCTACTAGATAATCAAAACCGTGTCATTGAACTGGCAGGGGTTTCTTTTCAGTTGATAGGTGTAGGTGACCCATCAACTAATCATGATGATATGGAAACTGCTATGTTAGGGGTGCATGAGGAGGATGTGACGATCCTGTTATCACACGCTCCTGATTTATCACGTTCAAAGTATCCAGAGGCGATTGATTTAGTATTAAGTGGTCATACCCATGGAGGTCAAATTCGCTTACCTATCATTGGAGCAGTTGTTGCTCCAGGGCAAGGTTTTTTTCCGAAATATGATCAAGGATTATTTGATTTAAATAAACATCAACAATTATACATCGATAGTGGTCTTGGTACGAGTGTAATAGATGTGAGAATCTTTAATCAGAGTCAGATGACACTAATTAAAGTAAAGGGTGTCGGTAAATGAAACGATTAATGTTGTTCGTTGTTATTGCTTGTCTTGCGATGGCAGTGATCGAACTATATATTGCTCCTAACTATTTAGTTAAATCGATATGTAAGCTGTTGCTTTTCTTGTTCATTCCATACTTATATATTCGATTTGTTGTCCATTTATCTTTTAAAGATTTATTTTCTTCTAAAAAGAAATATTTAAAATTACCAATTATTCTTGCAAGTAGTGTATCCATCATTATTTTATCGTTGTATTGGATCATTGGTAGCTTCTTTGATTTTTCGAATGTGACTGTTATGCTGGAAGATAACATGGCAGTTGATAAAAATAACTTCCTTTTTGTTGCGATCTATATTGCACTCGTTAATTCGTTATTAGAAGAATTTTTCTTTCGTGGCTTTGCCTTTTTAGCTTTATTAAAAATGACAAAAAGATGGGTAGCTTACCTTTTTAGTGCTGGTACGTTTGCACTTTATCATATTGCGATGATGACGGATTGGTTTTCTATTTACTTATTTGTCCTCATCCTGTTCAGTTTATTTGTTGCCGGTTATCTATTTAATAAATTAGATGAGAAGGCAGACAGTATATTGCCATCATGGTTAGTTCACATCAGTGCGAATGTATCCATCAATCTGATTGGGATGATGTTATTTGGAATTATATAAGTTTATATTAAGAAAAAGGTTCTTCATGGTAATTGTTTTGGTATTTTTAATAGCCTGTCAATCAGACATCGAAAAATATGATTATCAAGACCATTCGAATGATGAATTTCTAGCTGATCAGGCCGATTATTTTCATTACTTTATTGAAGAAGTGAGATCTGACACGATTAGTATAGCGCCAATATTAGATGTCCACGATCGATCTTATGCACCAGTTGAACTTGAAATTACTGATCAAACAGAAATAGAGGGGAAGGATGTGTTAGAAATCGATGATAAAGTAAATATATGGGTCACAGGTAAAAATATAGCTGAGCGGATCAAAGTCAAATCATCGAATTAAATGGGCAGCCTTTCTCTTTAATTCTTGTTGGTATCGTGTGAATCGTAAACTTTCTTGGGTCTAATGTTTCTGTTACCTCATTCCAATATAACGGTGTCGCGACAGTTGCTTCATCAGTTGCCCTTGTCGAATAGGGAGCAATGATTGTCTTTCCTGGAGCATGTTGAACATAATCGATATAAAGTCTTTTGCCACGATTTTTCTTTAAGCGCTCGATGGTAAAATGATCAGGATCAGAGTCAACCAATACTTTTGCTGTAGCCTCCATTAATACTCTTGTTTCATCGTACGTCATATTTTCAATCGGTATATGAACTTGTAATCCAGTTCTTCCGGATGTTTTGACTAAAGGTGTGAAGCCCTGATGTTCCATCATTTCTTTAATCAAGTGGGCAGCACGAACAGCAATAAAAAACTGATCTAATGATGGCGGATCAAGGTCGAAGACTATTTCTTCGGGATCTGCCTTGTTAATTTTATTAAAAGGAACATGGAACTCCAATCCACCATGATTACCAAACCAGATTAGACTTTGCAGATCTTGACAAAGTATATCCATTTCTCCATCATTATTAGAGATAGTTTGAATGAAAGAAGGGGCATAATCTGACAGATGTTTTTGATAAAAGGAATGTTCATGTACCCCATCAGGAAAACGAATTAATGTCAGTCTGCGATCCTTCAGACCAGGAAGCATAAAAGGTGCAATCCATCTTAAATAACACAAGTAGTTTAATTTCGTAACAGTTGGAAACAATTCTTTTTCTAATCGGGATAAGTTAACCGTTGATGGAAATTGTGCCAATCCTTGATCAATCGTAAGTTGATTACAATCGGTTGGGTTGATATCAAATCGGAACTGATGAAAAACCGGTTCACGGAGTTCTTGATCTTCAGCACTCAGACAATTTATATCCATACAAACAGAAGGATCCAGCTCCCACGTTGTCCCATTTACCTTCTGCCCATAACGTTTGAAAAAAGTAGTTAACGTTTCTTTCTCTCCTTGTTCTAGGCCATTCTTACATTTCCCGAGTATGCAGAGTGTTTCGTTGTGATAATATCGTAACGTGAAATAATCATTTTCGGTATTCCAATTCGTAACAATCCCAGAAATGGTTCGAAAATTTTTGATTTTTAGCCATGTATTACTTCGCTTTCCTTCTGTATAAGTCGCTTTCTTTTGTTTGGCAACCATTCCTTCTGCCTGATGGATATCGACCACTTCGAGAATGCTATCCAGTTTTTCGAAAGTAGGTGCCTTGCGAATCCTTCCTGTTAAACCTTCCAAAATCGTGGATAATAATTGATCACGCGTAGAAAAGCTTTTCTTTCGTAAACTTTGAGCTTTTGATTCTAATAAGTCAAAGGCGACAAAAGTAGCAGGGCGATTCTGACTAAACTGGTTTATATTCTTTTTTATTCTGGACCGCTTTTGTATTTGTTCAAAATCCGTTCGATAGGCAGTAATCGTAATGATCAATTCTCCATCAAGAAAAAGTGGTAAATAGGCTTGGAATCTAGAAGTATGTTGTTGGCACCACGAAATGATTTCAGGAAATGAATGGCTAAGGTCATGACCGTTTCGACTCCATAAGGTAATGTCCTGATCGGTCCATTGTAAACCACAACGAAATCCATCATATTTTACTTGATATATCCACTCATTTCCTGAAGGTGCTTCGTTTACAAGTCTAGGCAGCATCGGTTTCCACATAGTATAGACTCCTTTTATCAGACACAGTTATCAGAAATATTTTTGACAAACTGTTGCATGATTATGTCATAAAAAGAAAAACTATTGATAAAGAGGTGATTATGATGCATACGATGTGGAAAGGAACCATTAGTTTTGGTCTTGTTAATATCCCAGTCAAGCTTCATTCAGCAACGGAAAATAAAGATATAAAGCTCAGAAATTTGCATAAAGAATGCCAATCTCCTGTGAAGTACGAAAAAGTATGTCCTGTCTGTGAAAAAGAAGTGGAGCAAGACGATATTGTAAAAGGATTTGAGTATACGAAAAATAAATTTGTTATTCTAGAAGATGAAGATTTAGAAGCATTAAAGGAAGAAAAAGAGGATAAGTCGGTCGATATTGTGGATTTTGTAAAGTTAGAAGAAATTGATCCGATTTATTTTGACCGCAGTTATTATTTGTCTCCAAATGAAGGTGGAGCAAAGGCGTATGGCTTATTGCGCAAAGCACTGGAGGAAACAGGGAAAATCGGTTTGGCAAAAATTACGATTCGCTCAAAAGAACATTTAGCAGTTGTTCGCATTTATCAAAATACGTTAGTGATGGAGACGATTTATTATCCTGATGAAGTTAGGGACTTCCAAGAGGTTCCAAATGTACCGGAAGAAGCAAATATTGTTGAGAAAGAGCTGGAAACAGCAAAATTGTTGATTGAACAATTATCAACAGAATTTGAACCGGAAAAATACCATGATGAGTATCGTACCGCATTATTGGAACTTATTGAACAGAAGAAAAATGGAGAAGAAGTTTCAACGGCAAAAGAGCCTGCCAAAAAAGACAATGTTACAGATTTAATGGAAGCTCTCGAAAAATCATTAAACAAAACTCAAAAAGGAAAAAAGAAAACGACAACGAAACGAAAGAAAACGACAAAGAAAACAGCTTCACAAAAAGCAAAGGCAAACTAAAAAAGGACATGGCTTATCAGTAGATAATTTGCATATACTATCGGATTCTCCTCCTTGGATATAACCCCAAGGAGGAGAAAACTATTTTATAAGGGAAGTGGGGAGCCGCAGTGGTGGTTAGGCTGTTCAAATATTTTAAAATGGATGCTAGAGATAAAAAAGCGAACACCACAAAACCAAATACTTATTGAATACATATTAATCAATTTACCAAGCATCCATAAACTGCAAAAAAGGATTGTTTTTTTCTTCCAATCATTCTTTAGGAAAGTAAGATAACGTGATATCATAGTAATAAAATTATCCATTAAAAAGGAGGTTATGTTATGAGTGTAAAACGATTTATTATAACGGAAATCATTTATTCGATTCTTATTGGCTTTGTTTTAGGACTTGTATTTGATAACTTTTTGTTAGGTATGCTGATTGCGATTGGAGTAGGAGCAATAACGATCGCGGTGTTCAGTGTAGCCGTTAAAAAAAGGAATAAACAACAAGAAAATAATTCCAGAGAGAGCGGTACATAATTTACAGTTAGAAATAGTAAACTATTCTCAATAACTAGCTAAGGAGGATAGAATAATGGACGCACAACGCGCACAAGAAATTTTGGATTCGCCTGATATGCGTAATGTAACTTATAATGGCGATAAAGTATATATTGAGCATGTCGATCAAGGAACAGGTCATTGTACCATCCACCCGATCGAAAATCCCGAACAAAAATATATGGTGACAGTGGAACAGTTGCAAGAGCAATAACAAGTAAGCACCCCAATTAATGACCTTATTCAATTGGGGTGCTGTTACATGATAAGCTCTTCCACTATAAAAATTTTTAATATTTTATAAATATTTTGCAGGAAATAGCCGATTCGTATCGAATAGTATATAGTATAACGAGTAAAAATATACACTAGTGATAATTTATTCCAATATTCTGTTATGATAGTTTGAATTCAAAAGGTTATTATCTACTCGGGGGATGCGTAATGCAATGGTTTGAACCTTATCCACTCTATATCTCAATTATAGCTTTTTTTATATTTTTTTTATCAATTGTACTCTTAAAAAAGCCTAGTAATCTTGTCCGTTTATTTTTATCTATATGCTTAATGCTTTCCAGTTTATTTATGATTTCTACTGCCTTAGAATTATACATCGATGATTTTAATGCAATGCAATGGTTAAGGAATATCCAACAAATTGCATTATTTTTATGTCCAGTTTTTCTGTTTGGCTTTGCCAAAGAAATAGCTGAGCCAAATGCTGTCAAGAATATAAAGTACATGATTTATTTGGGAGCACCTGCAGTGATAGGCATTTTTTTGATATTTACAAATCCTATTCATCATTGGATGAGATCCAGTGTGACAACAGATACCATTTGGGGATTAACTGAAATTACCATAACGCCGACACCATTGGGGATTACTTTCATTGCCTATTTATTATTCTTAACTTTATTGGCGGTTTTTACTTTTATCAGAAATATGCATGACCTGCCATCACATCTCAGAAATAGTCATCTATTATCTTCTATTGCTATTTTAACTCCATTAGTATCTTTATGTGTCTTGCCCTTATTGTCTGTGAAAATTCCAGGTCAGGTTGCGCTATCATTTTCTTTGATGAGTGTCTTGCTTATTTTTATTTTCAAACGTTATGATTTTAACTCCATTTGGCCTGTTTCTCGTCATCAAATTTTAGAATCACTAGACGAAGGAATTATGTTATTTGGCCCTAATTATAACCTTTTAGAAATTAATCAAGCAGGCTATAAACTACTGAAACGGTGGATGTCATATCTTGATGAGGAGATAATAATTGGGCAGAAAGTGGATCAATTATTTACCGATAAAAGGATTTTGAAAGGGGTTTATCAACATTTATCAACATCTTTTGAATGGAAGGTAGAATTAGCTGGAGAATATATTTATCTGCAAGTTAACATTGTTCCAATTGGATATTATGGTCGTGATATCATGCTTGTTGTGTTAACCGATATTACGGAGAAGAAATTAATAGAAAATCGTTTGTACACATTAGCTCACTATGATTCATTGACCAATATATGTAATCGGCATTCCTTTATTGAAAAATACAATGCAATGGCGGAGCGTAAAAAATTTCCTATTTCCTTTTTAATACTAGACATCGATCATTTTAAACAATTCAATGATCAGTATGGTCATATCGTTGGGGATCAGGTATTAAAGGAATTTGCCGTTGCTTTAACTGAATTTTTTAAACCTGCAAAAAATTGCAGTATTGTTGGAAGGATCGGAGGAGAAGAGTTTGGCGTATTATTACATAAGGATGCTGCGCAGGCTGGTGAACAAGCAAATCTCTTTCAGCAAAATCTGACAGAACATTCAATTAGTATAAATGGGGAAAAGCAAGAGAAAATTACAGTCAGTATCGGATTAACTACAACTAATGAACCAATTAGTTTTGAACAAATGTACAAGGAAGCAGATAAAGCATTGTACCAAGCAAAAAGAGCCGGGAGAGATCGGGTGGAAATGATTAACGCTTAAGGGGGTTTTATTTATGGTAGATATTAGTCACATTATGGAATGGACATTTTATGATGAAGTGAGTGTGCCTAATGACATACACGATCTTCTTGTTGATGGTGAAATTGCACATACTGCATATAAAACGGTTCGTGACATAGCAGTTATAACAAATAAACGGTTCATCATTGCAGATCGGCAAGGGATAACCGGAAAGAAGGTGGAAATATACACCATTCCATTTAAATCAATAGATATGTATTCAACAGAAAATGGTGGAAAATTAGATTTAAACGCTGAGATTGAATTGTGGACTAGATCTGGCCATTTTAAATTAAATCTTAATAAAAAAGTTGATATTCGAAAGTTAGACAAGATCATTGCCGAACATATCTTATAGTCACAAAAATGACTTTTTACGACACATTAAAGTAATGGTTAAGTCGTAATTTGCGGTTTCCCGGGTAATATTTACAGGCACCGAGTAATATTTCTTCGGTGCCCAATTCCATTACTTATTTATCACCGTATTAATCGTTGTAACATCCAAGCTGAATTCTTACTTTAATTTATTTGCGATCATCTCTTTGTCTTCTTTAAATTTATGGTGTGTCTGGTTAATCAATTCTTCAAATAGTCCGTTCATGTTCTCCTCGAGCGATGCAATACCGACTCCGGTGATTCCACCTTTTACACATACTTTTTCTATTAACTCATTGAGAGTAAAATGGTTTTCTGATAATAGTTTTCCAAAGCCAATAAACATTTTTTCCATTAGCTGTGTTGCCTGTTCTGTAGAAACTTCTGTTTGATTGGCAGCATCTTTGATATAGTTTTCTGCTAAAAAGGCAAAAAAGGCAGGTCCGCAAGAAACGATATCTGATGCAATCCTCATAATGTTTTCCTCAATTTCTACTGGTTCTGAAAATTGTTGGCATCTTTTAATAAATAATTCTTTCCTAAAAGAATCTAACCTACTACCAAACGTTAACAGTGTGACACCAGCTAGAGCATGGTTTGTAATACTAGGTACCATTCGAGCCACCTGACAATCAACTAACGACTCGATTTCTTCTACCGACATTGCACTTGTTATCGATACTAATAGTTGTTTTTCATCAAGAATTGGTTGGATTTCTCTTAATACGTCTATCATGTCTATTGGTTTTACACATAAAAAAATCGTATCGACATGTTCAATTAACTCAAAGATGTTTTCCTTTACATGAATCTGTGGATACTTCTTTTGGATTGCATATGCTTTTTCTGCTGTACGATTAGAGACATAAAGACTTTCCTGATCAATGACGTTCGATTCAAGAAAGGCAGTTACTAAAACTGCGCCCATATTGCCGGTTCCAATTATACCCCATTTCATTTCATCTCGCCTCCTGGATAATTTCTAACACTATCCTATGAACAACTTTACTATTCTATGATAAAGGAATGATAAACATGTCTTGGATATTTAAAAATTGGTATTTAGTTTTAGTCGTTGGAGCAATTTTGCTTTGGTTATTGATTGATCCATCAATGGATGAAGAAGACGACTTAACGGATCAAATGCTGGAGGAGCATAATGCTGAATTGCAGGAAGAAGAGGATCAAAGTGTTGCAACAGAATATAAAATTGATTTGAAAGGTGAAATAAAACGCCCTGGAGTATATCAAGTTAGTGAAAATGATCGTGTCGAAGATGTAATTCAACTAGCAGGTGGTTTTACTAACAAAGCAGATAAACAAATGATTAACCTTGCAGAACGAGTTTATGATGAGATGGTAATATATGTACCATCGAAAGATGAAAATCTTGAAGAAACACAACAAGCCCTAAATACGGGCAGCGACGATCAAAAGGTGAAAGTGAACATCGCATCGGTGGAAGAAATGCAAACTATCCCTGGAATAGGTGAAGTAAAAGCAAATGCAATTGTGGAATATAGAGATACTTATGGGCGTTTTGAAAAATTGGAGGACTTAACGAAAGTTTCCGGGATTGGTGATAAAACAGTCGAAAAACTGGAGGAATACGTCCGAATTCCATAATGTTATTGACGCTTCCTTATTGGACAAGTACACTTTTATTATGTGAGAAAAAGAAAGGGTGTTTTAAGTGGAAAGAATTTCTTGGCATCAATATTTCATGGCACAAAGTCATTTGTTAGCATTGCGTAGTACTTGTCAGCGTTTAATGGTAGGTGCGACCATTGTAAGGGACAAGCGTATTATCGCTGGGGGATATAATGGCAGTGTTTCTGGGAGTGTACATTGTATTGATGAAGGGTGCTATGTGATTGATGGACATTGTGTACGAACCATTCACGCAGAAATGAATGCTTTACTACAATGTGCTAAATTTGGTGCTTCTACAGAAAATGCAGAGATCTATGTAACACATTTTCCTTGTTTGAATTGTTGTAAAGCAATTATTCAAAGTGGAATAAAAACGGTTTATTATGCTGAAGATTATAAGAATCATCCGTATGCAGTGGAATTATTTGAAGAAGCTGGTGTTCATGTTGAAAAAGTAGAATTAGATCAGCACTATATAACATTGAAACCATAATGGCTTGGTAAGGTAAGGGAGGTGATGGTTGCTTGTATCAAAAATTACATTGGTTTGTTTTATTATATGTCATGAGCTTTGTACTGAAAGATGTGAGTGTTCAATGGTTTTTAATAATTTTAACTGTTATCATTATTTTTTTCATGTACATCCACCGATTTTCTAAACTCTTTATTACCTCATTAATCGCTTTTAGCCTTTTTTCTTTTTATCATATTCCTTCCTTAAATCTAGATGATCCCGAAGAAATCTCAAGTACTTATGTCCAAGGAAATATTCAATCTCAAGTAGAACAAAACAGTCAATTTCTTCGCTTTACCCTTCAAGCTTCTGATGATTCTCTTATCCAAGTATATTATTTTCCGGAAACAGATTTTCAAGACAATTTATCCTCATTTCGAACCGGTGCTACTTGTGTCTTGTATGGCGCTTTTCAAAATATTCCGATTGCTCGTAATCCAGGGCAATTTCATTACAAAGAATATTTGGGTTCACAAGGTATTGAGAAACAATTTGTGATCGAATCGTTAGATAAAAGTAAATGTGAAGGACAGTCATCCTGGCAAAAGATATATGATCTACGTCAACAAGTATTAGATCATATCGAGCATCATGTGAGTTCTTTTACATATGTTTGGTTCGCAGCTCTCTTATTTGGAGAGCGTGAACATTTAGAAGATGATGTTGTAAACATATTTCAAAATTGGAATCTTAGCCATTTACTGGCAATTTCTGGTCTACATGTTGGCTTAATTCTGACTATCGTTTACTTTTTATTTTTATTTGTCTTCCGGATCACGATTGAAAAAGCACAATTTTTAATCGCTTGTTTATTGTTCTTCTATCCTGCTATGGCGGGAGGATCACCTTCGGTTTGGCGTGCCAGTCTGTTAGCGATTGTTATCATTGTACTTTCTAAGTTACCAGTTCGGTTTGCTATAACAGATATGTTGAGTATTGTTTTTATCATGATGGTGATATTGGACCCATTCATCATCTATTCGATAGCTTTTCAATTTAGTTTTATTGTAACGTTTGGGATCATATTATCAAGAAAATTATTAAATGTTGGTAATTTATGGGTAGTGCTTCGGATTTCCTTAATAAGTATGCTTATTATCTTACCTATTCAGTTGTATCATTTTTACCAATTTCAACCATTATCTGTCTTTGTAAATGTTATTATCATTCCTTATTTTACAGTAGTAGTATTACCGATTTTATTTATAATACTGCTTGCTTCATTTTTACCGGTCGTTTTAGTGATATTAGATTACATTTTTATGCACATCCATACAGCGGTAATTGCTGCTGTAACAGCAATTGATCATTGGATGCCGGCACCTTGGTTGACGGGAGAATTCCCAATTTATTTATTTCTTCCTTTTTATATAGTTCTATGGTTATTTTTAAACTGTTTAGAAAAGAAACAATTGCAAAAATCGCTTCAATATGGTTCGTTATTAGTGATGTTACTAATCATGATAAATGTCAAGCCATACCTGGATCATCACGGGTATATTACGATGTTGGACATCGGTCAAGGAGATGCTATTATTGTAGAATTACCCTACAGAAAAGGAGTTTTTATGTTGGATGCTGGTGGCAAGATGACAGCAGATTATTCTGAAATATCGTCTGAAACTTTTGATCAGGTTATCGATCCATTTATGAAGTCTAAGGGAATTAATGAAATTGATGCGATTTTTTTGTCACATGCTGATCATGATCATATTGGCAGTGTACCATATATTCTAGCTGGCTATCCTGTTGACTATGTAATCACGAGTCCTTATTTTGATGAAAAGATAATCGAACAATATAAACGTATTGTGCCGGAAACTCAATTTGTCAATGTGAAGGCAGGGGATACGTTCGAACTTAAGGAACAACCATTTGAAGTTCATTATCCCATTCGGAAGCGATCAGATAAAAATGAAAACTCACTAGTGCTAAGTAGCATATTTGGTAAGGACAGATGGTTATTCACGGGTGATTTAGGAGAAGAGGGAGAAATAGCATTAGTTAATGCATATCCAGAATTAAAAACAGATATATTAAAAGTTGCCCATCATGGCAGTAATACATCAAGTTCTACATCTTTTTTAGAAGTGGTAGAAGCCAATGTAGCATTAATATCAGTTGGTGAAAATAATCGTTACGGACATCCACATCAAGAAGTATTAGATAATTTAGCAAAATTTAATATAAAAGTGATGAGAACCGACCAATCTGGTGCCTTAATCTATAAATTCTCGGAAGAAAGAGGAACAGTTTTTCCTTATTTACCATAATATACAGTAGCAAAGAAAAAACGAGACTAAAAAGTTAGCCTCGTTCCTTTTATGAACCAATTGCATCGAAAATAACTCCGATAAAGAAAATAATCATAAAGAATACAAATGAGAAAACAAATCCAAATCCAGCATCAAAAATGTCATGTCGTTTAGACTGAACATCCTTTTCAAATTCATTCATTGTTATTACCTCCTTAAAATATCAAGTTGAAGTGAATTGCCATACTCCTGTCTGAATGTAACACCAACGATTGTCTGTTAGCATTACTTAATTTTTTTCATCCATATCTCAGGATTCCCTTACTTAGCAAGAGTTAACACCTATATATTTTGGGGTATCAGGTCAATCTATATATAAGAAAATATCGCAGCTTGATTAGATACCTAGGGCTAATGAAGTTGCGTTGATATAGATTGCAGAGGGAAGGATGAAAATGCCTCCCTCTTTTTCATTAATATGTATGATATAGGTTTTTACATTCACACTTCTTTTCAACAGTTAAATCTTATTATACAATAAAACATATTCCGTTTTTTTTCAACTTTTTATCGTGTATGACACAATTTTTTAGAAATAAGTTACATATTTGGAGATGAGTGAATGAGTTATTTGGCATGTATCGAAGAAATGAAGAAAGGAAAAATCGCTCCTGTTTATTATTTTCATGGAACTGAAACCTATATGATTGAAGCGTTAAAACAGGCCTTAATTTCAAATGGTGTGGAACAAGAGGAACAGGATACGAATTTGTCTATCTATGACCTAGAAGAAATATCGATTCAGGAAGTAGTGACAGATGCAGAAACATTTCCTTTCCTAGGGGAAAGAAAGATAATAATTGCTACAAATGCAGATTTTTTAAAGGCAAAACCTGCTAAATCAGAAATCGAACATCAGCCTGAAGTATTAATTGATTATATACAAAATCCTGCACCATATTCTGTATTAGTAATAATCGCCCCTTATGAAAAGGTGGACGAGCGGAAAAAGGTTGTTAAACAACTTAAGAAAGCCGCCAAAACTGTTGCGTGCGAACCGTTGAAGGAATGGAATATTCAAGAAGTGATCGGTACAATTGCAAAAGAGCATGGCGTATCCATATCTGACGAAGTGATGACATATTTTATTAACGAAATTGGAACTAACTTGATGATTATCCATTCTGAAATGGAAAAGCTTGCCTTATATGTAGGAGAAGGAAATGCAATCAGACTAGAAGATGCGGAATTATTGTTATCTAGTCAAGAGAACAGTTCAGCCTTGAAATTAATGGATGCTATTATGGCGAACGATTTGGCGAAAGCTATTGATATCACGAAAGATTTAGAAAAAATGAACGAGGATCCAATTGCTTTGATTGCACTTGTGGCATCACAATTCAGGACGTTGTTGCATGTGAAATTATTGAAGCAAAAAGGTTATACGCAACAGCAAATGGCAAGTCAGCTCAAAATTCATCCATATGTTGCGAAGTTATCGATTCAGCGCCAAAGTAAATTTCAGACTAAAGAATTGAAAGAAGCGATTGATCTCCTAACCGAAACGGATGCACAAATAAAATCCGGCCAAATGGATAAATCACTAGCCTTTGAATTGTTACTATACCGACTAATTTCCAAAAGGAAGATTGTGTCTTAAGAAGGTTGTTGATTCCAAGAAAATACAAACTGCGAAGTAATAAAAATTTGTTTGTTCGAAGTAGTGTATTAATTAGATGTGCGGTAATCTAAAACATAATTTTGAAATGTATCGTGATGATAACTACCACTCCGGCTGCCCACTTCCCTTTCCGTGGGGTTTGCCCTTCAGCTAACTTTTTCGAGCCAAAACCGCTCGAAAAAGTGGATCTTCAGGTCAAACAGGTCCCACAGGAGTGAAAGCGGGCGGCCTTCGTTAGATATACTCCACAACACTTATCCGAAATCAACCAATCGATTTCTCCACCATATGTAGCATAGGGTGCGACTATGCTAAAGGGGGAGATTCACAGCAGATTAGTATTGTATTAAAACAAAATAGTTTAGTTCCATGAGTTCATTTCTTTCTATAATCAGAGAACAAAAATAGCGTAGGTAGAATACGGAGACTCCTGTGGGACAGCGAGAGCTGAAGATCCACTTTGCAAAGTGGTTTCCTTTGCAAAGTTAGCTGAAGCCGAGCCCACGGAAAGCGCAGTATTCTGCCGGAGCGGTATACGGTGTACTCTCTACGGGAGGATGAACAGAGCAGAACCTCAAGAAAGTTACTTCACAGTATATGGATAGTGTACTCAATCTTTTCTGATAATAAAAAACCACAACAGTTTGCTCTGTTGTGGTTTTTTATTATGCGCTTAGTCCGTTTACTTTTTGTGCTAAGCGAGATTTTTGACGGTTACCTTTGTTTTGGTGGATAAGTCCTTTTTGTACGGCTTTGTCAATTTTCTTCACTGCAGTTGCAAGTGCAGCCTTTGCATTTTCAACATCATTGCTTGCTACTAATGCTTCCACTTTCTTAATATGTGAACGCATATCTGCTTTAACGGTTTGATTTTGTTGACGGTGATCATCATTCACACGAACACGTTTAATTGCTGATTTAATATTAGCCAATGTCTTCACCTCCATCTTGCTTCTTACCCTATCTTAAGTTAGGTCAAATGACATTTTACCAAAGCTTTAACAAGTTTTCAATAAAAATTGTTGTTACAAAGGAATATTCCTCCGTGTATCTTTTCGAACTAGTCGGTAAAACTATACAAAAATCCATGAGGAGGTTTGTTTGTGAAAGATCAATCATTCGAAGTAAGAACAGATCTAGCGGTAGAAGCAAAAGATATGTATGTTGAGAAAGAAGAAAAAAAAGAACAACAAATACCAGGAGTAACCATAAGTGAGAAGAAAATTGGAAATATAGAAGTAACAAACGTTGAAGTCGACGGGAAAGGCGCAGAAGCGATAGGGAAGAATCCAGGTTCCTACCATACAATTTATTCTAATGCAATAAAACAACAAGATACAAAATCCCAAGAAGAAACAGCAAAAGTAGTAACGAAACAATTACTTGAATTAATGGATAAAAATGATGTTGCAAAAGATGCTTCGGGATTAATCGTAGGTTTAGGAAATCGTAACGTAACACCTGATGCATTAGGTCCGCTGGCAATGGATAAAGTACTTGTTACGAATCATTTATTTGTTCACGAACCGCAGTATGTACAAGATGGCTATCGTAAAGTAGCGACTATTAGCCCAGGTGTAATGGGAGTGACTGGCATTGAAACGAGCGATATTATTAAAGGTGTCATCGAGAAATATAAACCAGGCTTTGTAATTGCTATTGATGCTCTTGCATCTCGTTCTATTGAGAGAGTGAATGCAACGATACAATTATCAGATTCAGGTATACATCCAGGTTCAGGAGTTGGCAATAAGCGAAAAGAATTAAGTAAAGAGACGTTAGGTGTACCTGTTTTTGCTATCGGTGTGCCAACTGTAGTTGATGCGGTTACTATTACAAGCGATGCTATTGATTATGTGTTAAAACATATTGGTAAAGAGTGGCGAGAAAAAGATGAACCTTCTAAATCATTGACACCGGCAGGATTAAATTTTGGTGAGCGCTCTCTATCGGATGAAGATTTACCACCTATAGAAAAAAGAGAAAAAATATTTGGCATGATTGGTGCATTAGATGAACAAGAGAAGCGTGCATTAATGCAAGAAGTGCTGACTCCTCTAGGACACAATTTAATGGTAACTCCTAAGGAAATAGACGGATATATAAAGGATATGGCTCATTTATTAGCAGAATCATTGAATGCAGCAATGCATGAAAATGTTAATATTAAAAATTTTGCTAATTATACAAGGTAAAATAAGTTCTACTTTCTATCGAATCATCATAGTATTTACTAGATATGATAGAGGAGATAGAAAGGAGAACTATTATGCAACGCCCTAATCGATTACAAAAAAAACGTGTGTTTTTATTTTCAAAACATAAATTATTAATCATTATATCGGGATTTGTTACCGCGTTTTTTGCAATGTTTATTTTAGTAGGTATGTTTACAAGTATTGATCCAAATTATCGTGTTGCTTCTAATACTGTCAAGAAATGGACGAACAATATAACAGAAGTCCATTTCTTATCTTTAATGATGATGGAAAATCGCATCTTTAAAGAAGCACTTCCAGAAGACCAAACTCCAATTGATATGTGGAAAGTAGTTTTTGAATTAGGGACGAATGTCAGAATGCATGATGTCAGAAGCTTATTAGGAAGGGAGCTTCCTGGTTTTGAAATGTATGATCGGGAAATCTTAATTGCAGGTGAGGGAACCGATTATACGAACTTAACGGTTGAATCAACACCGCCACTCGATATCGTTTTAGAGGAAAGAGAAGCGACAACACCTGAGGAAAAAGATGAGGAAAAACCTGTTGAAGAACAAGAAAAAACAACAGGTGACAAGGATGTTGTTTATATATATAACACCCATAATCGTGAATCATTTTTACCTTACTTGCCTGATGCAGATGAACCAGATGATGCCTTCCATCATGAAGTAAATATCACCAAAGTCAGTGACCAGCTTGCAAAGGATTTAAAACGCCATGGAATAGGAGCTGAAGTGGAAGATGCTGATATTGGTGCAATCCTAAATGAAAAAGGTTGGAATTATTCCTCGGATTCCTATAGAGCATCTAAAGATGTGATCGAAGCAGCACTGACGGACAATAAAGATGTGAATTTTGTGTTTGATTTACATCGTGATAGCATCCGTAAAGACTTAACAACTATTGAAATTGATGGGAAATCTTATGCCAAGATTATGTTTGTAATAGGTGGAGACAATCCAAATTATGAAAAGAACTATGCCTTAGCAGAGAAACTACACGCATTACTGGATGAAAAATATTATGGCTTAAGTCGAGGGGTAGAGATGTATGGTGGTGCAGGCAGAAATGGTGTATATAACCAAGATGTCTCTGAAAATGCTTTGACGATAGAAGTTGGCGGGGTCGATAACACAATGGAAGAGTTGTATAACACCACAGAAGTTTTTGCAGAAATATTCAGTGAATATTACTGGGATGCAGAAAAAGTTTCGGGATCAAGTGGGGAGGATGAATAGGGTGAAGTACTTCTTTTATCTATTGTTGTTAACACTAGTTTTTTCGTTAGGGATGTACATTGGTATTGATCGGTCAGAAGGGCGCGAAGCAGTCAGTTATCCTCAAGAAGAGGTAATTAATGAACCTGTAGAAGAGAAGGAAGTTGAGGTAGTAGATAGAGATAAAATTATTGAAGAAGTGGAAAGAGACGTACAGGTAAATGAGAAAGCTGAACCTACCTTTTTACACTCGGCAGCAGGTGAAGGTGAAAAAATCGTCAAAGTTATTTTCGATCAAATTGTCGATGTTACCTATACAGTAGTGGATGGCATTTTTTAATTGTAAATAGGTGAAACTATGATCAACGACCATTTGATCATAAGCTGAATTTATTATGGTATTAGCGTCTGTAATTCCTGATTAAGCTTCCTTATGTTACCTGCATCTTAAAGTGTGGGTATTACAGACGAATAGCACCATGATAAATTCTTATTGGATATTTCTGTTGAACATCCACGTTTTCACTGCTATAATCAATGCTAGTATTGTGGTCGAACATAGGAGTTGAATGACATTGACGAACATTAGAAATCAAAGCAAAGTACGTAATTTTTCCATAATTGCACATATTGATCACGGAAAATCAACGTTAGCTGACCGAATCTTGGAAAAAACAAAAGCATTGACGTCTCGTGAGATGAAAGAACAATTTTTAGATGCGATGGATTTAGAACGTGAACGCGGAATTACCATTAAGCTAAATGCTGTTCAATTGAAATATGATCGCGGTGGTGGGGATGAATACCTTTTTCACTTAATTGATACACCAGGGCATGTCGATTTTACATATGAAGTATCAAGAAGCCTTGCAGCATGTGAAGGTGCGATATTAGTGGTGGACGCTGCACAAGGCATTGAAGCACAAACATTGGCGAATGTTTACTTAGCATTAGATAACGATTTGGAAATTATCCCGGTTATTAATAAAATTGATTTGCCAAGTGCTGATCCTGAACGTGTAAAACAAGAAATTACAGATGTGATTGGGATTGATGGTGATGAAGCTATTCTAGCTAGTGCGAAGTCAGGTATAGGTATCGATGAAATACTTGACCAAATTGTTGAAAAAATTCCTGCCCCAGAAGGTAATCCTGATGAGCCATTAAAAGCACTAATATTTGATTCTTTATATGATCCATATCGAGGTGTTATTGCATATATTTGTGTGAAAGAAGGATCAGTTAAAGTAGGAGATAAAATTAAAATGATGGCAACGGGTAAAGAATTTGAGGTCAATGAAGTTGGAGTATTTAATCCGAAGCCAGTTCAACAAGATCAACTAACAGTAGGAGATGTAGGGTATTTAACCGCATCGATTAAAAATGTAGGTGATTCTCGCGTTGGGGATACGATTACATTGGCAAACAATCCAGCACCTGAGCCATTACCAGGTTATCGTCGACTAAATCCAATGGTATTCTGTGGTCTTTATCCTGTTGATGCAGATAAATATAATGATTTACGAGAAGCTCTTGAACGTTTGGAGTTAAATGACTCTTCATTGCAATATGAAGCAGAGACTTCGCAAGCATTAGGTTTTGGATTCCGTTGTGGTTTCTTAGGGCTACTGCATATGGAAATTATCCAAGAACGTATTGAGCGTGAGTTTGGTATAGATTTAATCACGACAGCGCCAAGTGTTATTTATAAGGTTGTGAAGACAGACGGAGAAGAAGTTGATATTGATAATCCTTCATTTATGCCGGATAATCAATCGGTACAAGAAGTTCAAGAACCATTTGTTCGAGCGACGATTATGGTGCCTAACGACTTTGTTGGACCAGTGATGGAAATCTGCCAGAAAAAACGTGGTGAATTTCAGGATATGCAATACTTAGATGATAATCGTGTCAATGTTGTCTATGAAATTCCATTGTCTGAGATTGTCTATGACTTTTTTGATCAATTAAAATCACAGACGAAAGGGTATGCATCATTTGATTATGAAATGGTAGGGTATAAAGTATCAGACTTGGTGAAAATGGATATTTTACTAAATGGTGATACTATCGATGCATTGTCCTTTATTGTACACCGTGGTTTTGCTTTTGAACGTGGCAAGCAAATCGCTGATAAATTAAAGACGTTAATACCTAGGCAACAGTTTGAGGTCCCGATCCAAGCGGCAATTGGTAATAAGATAGTCGCAAGAACAAATATTAAGGCAATGCGTAAAAACGTGTTAAGTAAATGTTACGGTGGGGATATATCCCGTAAACGGAAGCTTCTAGAGAAACAAAAAGAAGGTAAGAAACGAATGAAAATGGTTGGTTCTGTCGAAGTTCCTCAGGAAGCCTTTATGGCCGTACTTAAAATGGATGATGATTAGACAAATGTTAAACCCTTGTCAATTGGCAAGGGTTTTTACCGTACGTGGAAGGGGGAGAAAGCATGGTATCGTCTGTATATATTCACATTCCGTTTTGCGAAAAGATTTGCCATTATTGTGATTTTACCAAGTTCTTTTATGAAGAAAAGATGGCAGATGATTATTTAATTGCATTAGAGAATGAAATAAAAACGAATATACAAGAATCAAAAAAGAAAATGAAAACTATTTTTGTTGGTGGAGGAACACCAACGGCATTGAATAACCGTCAATTAACGAAACTGGTGAAAATGATTGATTTTTATTTTGATGTTGCCAGTGTAGAAGAATATTCATTTGAAGCAAATCCTGGTGATTTAACGGAAGATAAAATACGTATTTTAAAAGACCATGGAGTTAATCGGATTTCGATGGGGGTGCAAGTGTTTGATGACGAGATGTTGGAGCAGTTGGGGAGACTGCACCGTGTGAAAGATGTTTATCAGAATGTGAATGACTTGATAAAGGTAGGCATCGACAATATTAGTATCGATTTAATGTATAGTCTGCCAAACCAGACGATAGAACATTTTGAGAAAACGTTGGATGAGGCACTACAGTTTGATCTGCCTCATTACTCTGCTTATTCATTACAGATTGAGCCGAAAACCATCTTTTATCAGCGATATAAGAAGGGAACGCTAACTAAGCCGCCAGAAGAAATAGAAGCGGATATGTATGAGTTACTGCGTAGAGAAATGAGAAATAAGGAGATCGAGCAATATGAAATCAGCAACTTTGCCAAACCTGGTTTTGAGAGCAAACATAATTTAACTTATTGGAATAATGATTACTATTATGGATTTGGTGCTGGTTCACACGGGTATTTACCAGGTGAAAGGATTATTAATATCCGTCCATTTCCGACATATGTGGAGGCAGCTAATGAAACAGGAAAACCAGTTCTTCATGTAGAAAAAATCGGGAAAAAGGAACAAATCGAAGAGGAGATGTTCCTAGGCTTAAGGAAAAGTGAAGGAGTATCGATTCCAAAATTCGAGGAAAAATACCAAGTGAGTATAGAAGAAGTGTATGGTGATGAGTTAGCTCAGCTTGAGGCAAAAGGATGGATTAATCGTAATACTACGTTTATTAAATTAACCGAAGAAGGAAAGCCATTTGGTAATGAGGTATTTCAATCCTTTTTATTGGACAGAGATATTTAATAAAGGTCAAATTAAATATGAGTTTCCTGATTGACATTTTTAGTGGTATTTGATAATTTATTATTAGATTTAGCACTCAAGGTTTCAGAGTGCTAACAGAGGTGATCATCGATGCTTACAGAGAGACAGATACAAGTTTTGCAGGTTATTATTGATGAGTTCATCCAGACGGCACAACCGATTGGATCAAGGGCTATCGCAAAGAAGGAAGACATTTCTTTTAGTCCTGCCACGATTCGAAATGAAATGGCAGACTTAGAGGAGTTAGGTTTTATTGAAAAGACCCATACTTCCTCTGGACGTGTACCATCCGAGAAAGGATACCGTTTTTATGTAGATAACTTAATGTCACCATTTCGTTTATCGAATCAAGATATGGGTATGATACAACGGACATTTGAACGGGAAATGATCGAATTCGAAAAAGTTGTACAAAAATCAGCACGCGTTTTATCAGATTTAACGAACTATACTTCGATCATTTTAGGACCGGAAGTTTTTGAAACAACATTAAAGCAAATCCAGATTATCAGTTTATCTGAACATACAGCAGTTGCTATATTGGTCACTAATACAGGACATGTGGAACATCGCTATTTCAATGTACCAACAACAATGCAAACTGTAGATTTAGAGAAACTGGTGAATATTTTAAATGATCGCTTGGCTGGCGTGCCGATTGTACATCTGCAACAGAAACTGTATGGCGAAGTAGCCCAAATGTTGCAACGTTATAGTTCTGATTTTGAAGCAACTTATGCCTATTTGAAAGAAGCTTTATTGGAGAAACAGCCTGTAAAACTTTACATGGATGGAAAAACCAATATCATGTTACAGCCAGAATTTCATGACATTGACAAGATTCAATCTCTTTATTCCGTGATGGAAAAAGAAGATCAAATTGCCCATCTGCTCAGAACGTCTGGTAAAGGAATTAAAGTGTCGATTGGACAGGAAAATGAATTGGCTGCAATGCAGGACTGTAGCCTGATTACCGCAACATACTCGTTAGGTGATGAACAACTCGGAACGATTGCATTGCTTGGACCGACAAGAATGGAATATTCAAGAGTTGTATCCATATTGAATGTTTTATCAAGCAGATTAAGTCAAAAATTCAATTCGTGGTACTAATACGAGAAGGGTATGGTGCGATCCCGTACTCTTTTCTCGTGTGTGTATAAAATTTGATTATTTAGTAAAAATGTGTTTTGCTATACAATGGCTTTATTTTAGGAGGTGACAGGGATGGAAGAAAAAGACGTACAACAACAAGAACAAGAAGATATGAAAGAAGAAGTGGTTGAAGATGCTGAACAAGAGCTTGTTACAGAAGAGGAATCAGCAGAATCTGAAGAAGTAACAGTAAGTAATGAAGAATTTAAAAAATTGCAACAAGAGAAAAATGAGTTGCAAGATCGACTTCTTCGTGTGCAAGCAGAATATGATAACTTTAGAAAACGTACCAAGAAAGAAAAAGAAGCAGACCTAAAATACAAATCACAATCGGTAGTAACTGAACTATTACCGGTTTTAGATAATTTCGAGCGAGCACTTCAAGTAGAAATTGAAGATAAAGCAGCAAAAGGTGTTGTCGAAGGTCTAGAAATGGTCTACCGACAATTGAAGACAGTATTGGAAAACGAAGGTGTAACGGAGATTGAAACAGATGGTCAAACTTTTGATCCGAATATACACCAAGCAGTAATGCAAGTAGAAGAAGAAGGTTATGAATCAAACCAAATTGTTGAGACGATGCAAAAAGGGTACCAATTAAAGGACCGCGTAATCAGACCAGCAATGGTGAAAGTTAATCAGTAATTACATACGTTGTGAAGGAGGATGTTGAAAATGGGAAAAATTATTGGTATTGACTTAGGTACAACTAACTCATGTGTAGCTGTAATGGAAGGTGGCGAATCAAAGGTTATTCCAAACCCTGAAGGTAACCGTACAACCCCTTCTGTTGTTTCATTCAAAAATGGAGAACGTCAAATTGGGGAAGTAGCAAAGCGTCAAGCTATTACCAACCCAAACACAATTCAATCGATTAAACGTCATATGGGGACAGATTATAAAGTAGAGATTGAAGGGAAAGAATATACGCCTCAAGAAATTTCTGCAATTATTTTACAACATTTAAAATCATATGCAGAAGATTATTTAGGCGACACAGTAGATAAAGCAGTTATCACTGTTCCAGCTTACTTTAATGATGCTGAACGTCAAGCGACAAAAGATGCTGGTAAAATTGCCGGTCTTGAAGTAGAGCGTATTATTAATGAGCCTACTGCAGCAGCATTAGCATATGGTATTGATAAAGCAGAAGAAGATCAAACAGTACTCGTATATGACCTTGGTGGTGGTACATTTGACGTGTCTATCCTAGACATTGGCGAAGGTACATTTGAAGTAGTTTCCACAGCCGGAGACAACCGTCTTGGTGGAGATGACTTTGACCAAGTATTAATTGACCACATGGTAGAAGAGTTCAAGAAAGAAAATGGTATAGACCTTTCACAAGATAAAATGGCACTTCAACGTTTGAAAGATGCTGCTGAAAAAGCGAAGAAAGATCTTTCTGGTGTAGCTCAAACACAAGTATCTCTTCCATTTATTACAGCTGGAGATGCTGGTCCGTTGCACTTAGAAATGAACATTACTCGCGCGAAGTTCGATGAGCTGTCTGCAGGACTTGTGGAAAAAACAATGGGACCAACTCGTCAAGCATTAAAAGATGCTGATCTTACTGCAAGTGAAATTGATAAAGTATTGCTTGTTGGTGGTTCAACACGTATTCCGGCAGTACAAGAAGCTATTAAAAAAGAGATTGGCAAGGACCCATCTAAAGGTGTAAATCCTGATGAAGTTGTAGCACTTGGAGCGGCTATCCAAGGTGGGGTATTACAAGGTGACGTAAAAGACGTGGTATTACTTGACGTTACTCCATTATCACTAGGTATTGAAACTATGGGTGGTGTAACAACAAAACTTATCGAACGTAATACAACAATCCCAACTAGTGCACAACAAGTATTCTCAACTGCAGCGGATAATCAAACAGCTGTTGATATTCATGTATTACAAGGTGAACGTGAAATGGCACAAGATAACAAAACACTTGGTCGTTTCCAACTAACTGATATTCCACCAGCACCACGTGGAGTACCTCAAATCGAAGTATCATTCGACATTGATGCCAATGGTATCGTAAATGTTCGTGCAAAAGATTTAGGTACAAATAAAGAGCAGTCTATTACGATTAAATCTTCTTCGGGACTTTCTGATGAAGAAGTTGAAAAAATGGTACAGGAAGCAGAAGAAAATGCTGAAGAAGATAAAAAGCGTCGTGAAGAAATAGAATTGCGTAATGAAGCAGATCAATTGGTTTTCCAAACGGATAAAACGTTAAAAGATCTTGGCGACAATGTTTCTGACGAAGAAAAACAAAAAGCAGAAACAGCAAAAGATGAACTGAAAAAGGCATTAGAGGACAATGATCAGGAACAAATTAAAGCGAAGAAAGAAGCTCTAGAACAAGAGGTTCAAGCTCTTTCCATGAAGCTTTATGAGCAAGCTCAACAACAAGCACAGGCTAACGGTGATACCGCAGGAGCAGATGAACAGCAAGCAGAAGATGTAGTAGACGCAGACTACGAAGAAATGGACGATGAAGATAAAAAATAAAAATAGATTAAAAATCTAAGTTTGGAAAGTCAAAGTCAGTAATACATGGCTTTGGCTTTTTCCATGAAATAGTCAATTTTTAAAATTCTTATTTAACAACGGACGCTACTTTATGATACTTAGTGTCTAACAAGTAATGTTTGCTTATCTTTATCAATCAATGTTATGATAATGTTTATGCAATAAACGAGCGGGAGTGTGATCAGTCAGTGAGTAAACGAGATTATTATGAAGTACTTGGTGTATCCAAGGATGCTTCAAAAGAAGAAATAAAAAAAGCGTACCGTAAACTTGCAAGAAAATATCACCCAGACGTTAATCAAGAAGAAGGCACAGATCAGAAATTCAAGGAAGTAAAAGAAGCTTATGAAGTATTAGGTAATGAACAAAAAAGAGCTCAATACGACCAATTTGGTCATGCCGGTCCACAAAGTCAGGGTGGCTTTGGTGGTTTCGGAGGCGCAGAAGACTTCGGTGGATTCGGAGATATCTTTGATATGTTCTTCGGTGGTGGTGGTCGCAGAAGAGATCCGAATGCCCCGCGCCAAGGAAACGACCTACAATATTCGATGACATTAGAATTTGAAGATGCCATTTTTGGAAAAGAGACAGATATCCACATCCCTAAAGAGGAAGACTGTACAACATGTAATGGTTCAGGAGCAAAGCCTGGTACTACTCCAGAAACTTGTAGTCATTGTAATGGTAGCGGCCAGTTAAATGTTGAGCAAAACACGCCTTTTGGTAGAGTAGTTAATAGACGTGTATGTCACCATTGTCAAGGTAGCGGTAAAATGATTAAAGATAAATGTACAACGTGTGGTGGCCAAGGTAAGGTCAAGACTCGCAAGAAAATTCATCTTAGTATTCCTGCAGGTATTGATGATGGTCAGCAAATTCGCGTTGCAGGTCAAGGTGAACCTGGTGTGAACGGTGGGCCAGCTGGGGATTTATATGTTATTATTCAAGTAAAAGAACATGAATTCTATCAACGTGAAGGCGATCATATTTTCTGTGAAATGCCTATAACCTTTGCACAAGCTGCACTTGGAGATGAAATTGAGGTTCCAACACTACATGGTAAAGTGAAACTTAAGGTTCCAGCTGGTACACAAACTGGTAAAACATTCCGCTTAAAAGGAAAAGGTGCTCCGAATGTTAGAGGATATGGTCATGGTGATCAGCATATTAAAATCCGTGTGATTACACCGACTAACTTAAGTGACCGTCAGAAGGAATTATTAAGAGAATTCAATGAAATTAGTGGTAACCAACCGACCGATGAACATGAAAATTCGTTCTTCCAACGCGTAAAACGTGCTTTTAAGGGAGAATAAGCAATCCTTGATGAAAATTAATATAAAGTGAGTTGATCTGTGTGAAGTGGACAGAGCTGTGTATCTATACGACAAATGAAGCGATTGAACCGATCTCCAACATTATTCATGAAGCAGGTGCCAGTGGTGTTGTCATTGAAGATCGTCAGGATTTAGAGAAGGAACGTGAAAGCATTTATGGTGAAATATATGATCTAAATCCTGATGATTACCCTGAAGAGGGGGTTCGTTTAAAAGCATATCTTCCTGTTAATAGTTTCCTAGGTGAAACAGTATCTGAGATCAAGCAAGCGATTAATAATCTACTTCTATATGATATAGATATTGGTTTAAATAAGATAACCCTCAGTGAAGTAAATGAAGAAGAATGGGCAACTGCTTGGAAAAAGTATTATAAACCAGCGAAAATTTCAGAACGGGTAACGATAACACCAACTTGGGAAGATTATCAGCCTGTCTCCACAGATGAACTCATCATAGAGTTAGATCCAGGTATGGCATTTGGTACAGGTACCCACCCGACAACCGTACTAAGCATTCAAGCACTTGAGAGATTCATTAATGAGGGGGACACTGTACTTGATGTAGGATGTGGTTCAGGTGTGTTAAGTGTTGCCTCCGTATTATTAGGTGCAGAACAGGTTTTTGCCTACGACTTAGACGAAGTAGCTATTCAAAGCACCAAGTTAAACGTCAAAGTAAATAAAGTGGATAGCAAAGTCAAAGTAAAGCAGAATAATTTACTAGAAAATGTTACGGAAGCAGCAGATATTATCGTAGCAAATATCTTGGCTGAAATCATTTTGCGTTTTGAAAATGATGCTTTTGAACGATTGAAACCAGGTGGAGTATTTATTACTTCTGGTATTATTCAAAAGAAAAAGCAGGATGTTAAGGAAGGTTTAGTAACTGCGGGATTTAACATTTTAGAAATCAATCAGATGGAAGATTGGATTTCAATAATTGCCCAAAAGCCTGAAGAAAGTAGGTAAAGGGATGCAACGTTATTTTATAGAAAAAGATAACTGGCAGGAAGACAAAATACAAATTGTGGCAGACGATTATCATCATATTGTTCATGTTATGCGGATGGAAGAAGGAGATACATTGATTGCCAATCGTTATGACGGACAATCAGCGATATGTCGGATCCATGTAATTCAAGAAACAGTGGTGGAAGCTACTGTTGAAGAGTGGCTTCAGGAAGAATCGGAGCCACCAATTGACATTGCGATTGTACAAGGCTTGCCAAAAGGTGATAAATGGGAATTAATTCTCCAGAAAGGGACTGAACTTGGAGCTACACATTTCATTCCTTTTCAAGCAGACCGTTCTGTCGTAAAATGGGATCACAAAAAACTGAAGAAAAAACTACCCAGATGGCAAAAAATCGTGAAAGAAGCGAGTGAACAATCACATCGCACAAAAATTCCTAAAGTTGAATCTGTTGTAACATTCGAAGAATTAAAGGACATAAG
Source organism: Gracilibacillus thailandensis (assembly GCF_010994055.1). Classification (NCBI taxonomy): domain Bacteria; kingdom Bacillati; phylum Bacillota; class Bacilli; order Caryophanales; family Bacillaceae; genus Gracilibacillus; species Gracilibacillus thailandensis. The sequence goes on from NZ_WJID01000023.1 coordinate 79,226, forward strand.
TGCGTCTTATGATTGGAAATTCTTTGCTTACGAAGAGGCGACGCGTGATTACAAGTCGTTCAAATTACATAACTACTTTTCACAAATAGAAGAAGGTCAATCCATTATAATATGCATCGGTCCAGAGGGTGGATTTAGCGAAGATGAAGCAAATGGATTGAAGGATGCAGGCTTTCAGGCAATACGTCTTGGACCACGAATTTTACGAACAGAAACAGCGCCTTTATACGTACTTGCAAATTTATCTTACTACTTTGAAGAAATGAGGTGAAGGAATGCCTACAGTAGCATTTCATACATTAGGCTGTAAAGTAAACCATTATGAAACAGAAGGTATATGGCAGAAATTCAAAAATGAAGGTTATGAGCGAGTAGATTTCGATCATCATGCCGATGTTTATGTTATCAATACGTGTACAGTTACCAATACGGGTGATAAAAAAAGCCGGCAAGTAATTCGTCGTGCCATTCGTAGCAATCCGGAAGCAGTGGTTTGTGTAACAGGTTGCTATGCTCAAACCTCTCCAGGGGAGATTATGGAGATTCCAGGTGTTGATATTGTTGTAGGAACACAGGATCGCGGTAAGATGATTCAATATATTGAAGAACATCAAGAGCACCGCCAACCAATCAATGGTGTATCCAATATTATGAAAAATCGTGTTTTTGAAGAAATGGATGTGCCTCAATTCTCAGATCGGACACGTGCGTCACTAAAAATCCAAGAAGGATGTAATAACTTCTGTACGTTTTGTATTATCCCATGGTCTCGTGGACTATTACGCTCTAGAGAACCAGAGAATGTACTGAAGCAAGCACGTCAACTGGTAGATGCGGGTTATAAAGAAATTGTTCTAACAGGTATTCATACAGCTGGATACGGAGAAGACATGAAAGATTATAACTTCGCACAGCTATTACGTGACCTAGAATCAAAAGTAGACGGTTTAAAACGAATCCGTATTTCGTCAATAGAAGCGAGTCAAATTACGGACGAAGTGATTGAGGTTTTAGATGATTCTAAAAAAGTAGTACCACATCTTCATATTCCGTTACAATCAGGTTCAGATACTGTATTGGAAAGAATGCGTCGTAAATATACAACAGATTTCTATAAAAAACGTGTAGCCAAAATACAAAAGGCCTTACCACATTTAGCGATAACATCAGATGTAATAGTTGGATTTCCAGGTGAAACAGAGGAAGAATTCGAGGAGACAATGAATTTTGTCAAAGAAATTGGTTACTCAGAATTACACGTGTTCCCTTTCTCTAGAAGAACTGGTACGCCTGCAGCACGGATGGACAACCAAGTAGATGATGAAGTGAAAAATCGTCGCGTTCAAGCATTAATTGACCAATCAAATGAACAAGCATTAGCATATGCGAAAAATTATGAAAATGAAGTGGTCGAGGTTATTCCTGAGGAAACATTTGATGCTGATCAACCGAATATGTTGGTAGGTTATTCGGATAACTATTTAAAAGTTAAATTCGAAGGTACGAAAGATATGATCGGTGAGATTGTTCGCGTGAAAATAACAAAGGCAGGTTATCCGTATAACGAAGGTCAATTTGTCCGAGTAATGGATGACACCGCATTATCTGTTTAAACCAAAACCATAACAGGTATTCTGTTACGGTTTTTCTACTAGGACAAGAAAGTATATAATCAGCGCAGTGATCGTGTTTTAACGAATTAGTTATTTTGACATATTTTATGTGTTTGCCCAACGCTCCAACTAATTACTTCCCTTTCCGCGTGCACGGCCTCAACTAACTTTGCAAAGAAAAACACTTCGCAAAGTGGATTTTCGGCTCGCGCTATTCCCGCAGGAGTCTTCGTAATTAGTCTCCGCTATAAGTTCATGCTAGTGTTGTAGAGCCTGATAATAGCGAAGGGCCGCCGGAGTGGCGGTTAAGTGATTGATATATTTCAAAATGGCTACTAGAGAAATCGTAGTTCTAGTTAGCATTTAGTGCTAAGGATTGGGCGAGGTTTGCCTGTTTTTCTTATTAAAACGGTTGACCTATTTTTACTGGTATATTATAATTGCAAAGAGACATATGTATCTATACATATGTTTGATTAATTTTGTTGATGCTTCGGAGGGAGGGAAATTAGCATGTCTAACACAACTCGCGTTCGTAAAAACGAGTCACTTGAAGATGCTCTTCGTCGCTTTAAACGTAGTGTATCAAAATCTGGTACATTATCTGAATATCGTAAGCGTGAATTTTATGAAAAACCTAGTGTTCGCCGTAAGAAAAAATCGGAGGCAGCTAGAAAGCGTAAATTTTAAAGAGGGTGTAATGAAATAATGGCAATCGTTGAACTTTTGAACCAGGATATGAAGCAGGCGATGAAGGATAAAGATAAAGTTAAATTAGGTGTAATTAGAATGGTCAAAGCATCGATGCAAAATGAAGCCATTAAATTACAGAAAGACGCATTGTCTGAAGAAGAAGAATTAACTGTTTTAGCGAGAGAGCTAAAGCAAAGAAAAGATTCCCTCCATGAATTTAAAGAAGCTGAACGCGAAGATCTTGTAAGCAAGTTAGAAGATGAAATTAACATAATACAAGCTTATATGCCTGAACAACTTTCTGATGAAGAATTAGAGAAAATAGTTGTTCAGACGATCGAGGAAGTTCAAGCTCAATCAAAAAAAGATATGGGAAAAGTAATGAGTGCGCTTATGCCTAAAGTAAAAGGTAAAGCAGAAGGCTCAAGAGTGAATCAATTGGTTCAAAAGAACTTATCATAAACGGACAAAATGAATTCATTCATCTATAAGACCCTTGACTTATTGAATAAGTTAAGGGTCTTTTTAACAAGGATAGGAAGTTTAAAAAATTGGGCTCTATACTAAATGTGGTGGTGCTTCCTGGAGTGAT